>JAJRSN010000241.1 GCA_024278715.1 Calditrichota bacterium | reverse complement strand
GACAAATGTAATTTCTATTACTGACGGTCAGATCTTTCTGGAATCCGGTTTGTTCTATTCCGGAGTAAGACCGGCTATCAACGTGGGTATCTCCGTTTCGCGCGTGGGCGGTAACGCTCAGATTAAAGCCATGAAGCAGGTCGCAGGTCGTTTGCGTCTTGATCTTGCTCAGTATCGCGAAATGGAAGCTTTCGCCAAATTCGGATCCGATCTGGACGAAGCCACTCAGCAGCAGTTGCGGCGCGGCGAACGTCTGGTGGAAATTCTGAAGCAGGATCAGTATCAACCCGTCACATTCGAAAAACAAATTGCCATAATCTACGCCGGAACCAACGGATATTTGGATTCTCTGCCCGTGGGCGTATTAAAACAATTTGAAAAAGAATTGATCGAACATTTGGAAATGAAGTATCCGGAATTGTTGACCGAAATTACCGAAAAGAAGATCCTGAGCGATGAATGGAAAGAAAAGATGAATAAAGTTCTGGAAAATTTTGTCGCCAATTTCAAAGTTGAGGAATAAGCATGGCAAACCTGCGGGAAATTCGCAAACGCATCTCCAGCGTTCAGAGCACACAGCAAATTACCAAAGCCATGAAAATGGTCGCCGCCGCCAAACTTCGCAAGGCGCAGGAGAATATTTTGGCATTCCGCCCCTACGCCTATGAACTTCGGAGGTTAATTGCCCATCTTTCTGCCATGACGGAGGACGTTTCTCAAATTCCTTTAATGGCTCGGCGACCGGTTGAAAAGGCTCTGCTGGTTGTGGTAACCGCTGACCGCGGATTGTGCGGCGCGTTTAACAGCAATATCGTCCGCCGAGCTTCCGAACGCTTAAGAGAATACTCGGATACCGAAGCCGAACTGTTTTTGGTGGGACGCAAGGGCGTTGAATTCTTTCATAAAAGACCTGTGACCGTTAACGGGCAAAAAATTAATTTTTTTAACGAATTGAATTTTAACGACGCCGTTGAATTAACGGATACCGTCCTGAATATCTATCGAGAACAACAATTTGATCGGGTTGAATTCATTTACAACGAGTTCAAATCAGCCATTCAGCAAAACGTGATTGTCGAGCAGTTTTTGCCCTTTGTTCCCGACGAAGAAATAATGAAAAGTTCACGGCAGGTGGACTTTTTATACGAACCTGACAAAGCCACTATTCTGAATAATGTGATTCCCAAGCATTTGCATGTACAGGTGTGGCGGATTCTGCTGGAAAGCAATGCGGCGGAACAGGGCGCCCGAATGACGGCGATGGAAAACGCTACCGATAACGCTGAAGAAATGATCCATCAATTAACCATTTTTTACAACCGTAAACGTCAGGCTTCGATTACCACTGAAATTTCGGAAATCGTCAGCGGCGCCGAAGCGCTGAAAGAAAGTTAAAGCCAATGGGAAATTCAAAATTAGGATTAGGTTATGAATAAAGGAAGAATTCGTCAAATCATCGGACCCGTTATTGACGTTGAATTTAAGGAAGGAGAACTTCCTCAGATTTACAATGCATTAAAAATAACCAGAGAAGACGGAAGTTTTTTGATTACCGAAGTGCATCAGCATCTCGGCGAAAACATGGTTCGTTCGGTTGCTATGGATTCCACAGACGGGCTTACCCGCGATATGGAAGTAATCGATACCGGCGAGTCGATCACGGTTCCGGTAGGTCCCGAAACGCTTGGTCGGTTGATTAACGTTATCGGAGAACCCATTGATGAACAGGGAAAGATAAACGCGGCAAAACGCTATCCCATCCATCGACCGGCGCCCACTCTGGAAGAATTAAGCACTTCCGACGAAATACTCGAGACAGGCATTAAGGTTATCGATCTTTTGGAGCCTTATTCCAAGGGAGGTAAAACAGGACTCTTTGGCGGCGCCGGTGTGGGAAAAACGGTTTTGATTATGGAATTAATCCGTAATATTGCCACCGAGCACGGTGGTTATTCCGTGTTTGCCGGTGTGGGCGAGCGTACCCGCGAAGGAAATGACCTGTGGCTTGAAATGAAGGAATCGGGCGTAATCAACAAAACCGCTCTGGTGTTCGGTCAGATGAACGAACCCCCGGGCGCCCGCCAGCGCGTGGGTTTAAGCGGTTTGACTATCGCCGAATACTTCCGTGACGAGGAAGGCAAAGACGTATTATTGTTTATCGATAATATTTTCCGCTTTACGCAGGCTGGCTCCGAGGTGTCCGCGCTTTTGGGACGCATGCCTTCGGCGGTAGGGTATCAGCCGACCCTGGCAACGGAAATGGGCGAATTACAGGAGCGGATCACTTCCACAAAAAAAGGTTCCATTACCTCGGTTCAGGCGATTTACGTGCCTGCCGACGATTTGACTGACCCGGCTCCTGCCACCACCTTTTCCCATCTCGATGCCACTACCGTGCTTTCGCGTCATATCGCAGAATTGGGTATTTATCCAGCGGTCGATCCTTTGGATTCCACTTCCCGAATTCTTGATCCGCGCATTGTGGGCGATGAACATTATCACGTGGCTAAAACGGTTCAGGAGATTCTGCAAAAATACAAAGACCTGCAGGATATTATTGCCATTTTGGGTATGGATGAACTGAGCGAAGAAGACAAACTGACCGTGGCGCGCGCCAGAAAAATTCAGCGTTTTCTGTCTCAGCCGTTTTTTGTCGCGGAACAGTTTACCGGCGTCAAAGGTAAATATGTCCCGATAGAAGAGACCATCCGCGGATTTAAAGGACTTATCGAAGGCGAATACGATCATATCCCTGAACAGGCGTTTTATATGGTCGGAACCATCGACGAAGTAATCGAAAATTATGAAAAACTGAAGAAACAATAACTATTTTCGCACGGAAGTTGATTAATTTCAAATTGAGATTTATATTAGAAGGACAACATTCATGGCAATGGAACTTACGGTGCAAATAGTGACTCCTTATGGCGAGGTTTTTCAGGGAGAAGTACAAAGTTGTACACTCCCCGGCACTGAAGGGGGATTTCAGGTTTTACCTCTTCATGCAGATTTGGTCTCTTTATTAGATATCGGCTCTATTAAAATTCAGATTAATGACCAAACAACCAGGTTCCTGGCAACAAGCGGCGGGTATTGCGAAGTGAAAGACAATGTATTAAAAATTATTGTGGAAAGTGCGGAATTTGCTGAAAAAATTGACCTTAAACGCGCGGAGGCTGCCAGAAAAAGGGCTGAGCAACGATTAAAAAGCACACAAGACGATATAGACATCCCTCGAGCAAGATTAGCTTTAGCAAGAGCGCTGAACAGAATTAGAGTGGCACAATTTGTAAACAGTTTAAATTAAAGATATTTGAATTTTTAACGAATATACAGGTCGAAAAAATTAGATTAATTGGTTTAATTGATCATTTTTCTTGACTGCTCAATAAATAATTGTAAATTTAATTCTGTCAGGCTAATACAGGATTAAACATTTAGGTTTTCTTATGAAAAAAAAGAACCAATCTCTCGTGTTTAGCGCTCTGATCTTTATTTTCCTGATTTTCAATCTTTCAGCGCAAGAGCAGCAAGCTCAACCCAGTCAAAAGGAATTATTATTTACTTCCGCTTTAAAAAATTATGTGGATGATCTGATAACCGAATTAAGCGTCGGATCAATAGGGCAGGAACGATTCCTGATCCAACAAATTCGCATGTTGAACGAAGAAATCAGCGCTCGTGTCGGCGGAGTCGAGAAAGTCAGAAAATCCTATTTTGAACTGCTCGATCAACGCTTAGCCGAAGTCAGGGCTTTAAAGCGCCGATTAGCCCCTTATAACTCTGAACGATTAAACGAATTTTTGAACAAAGTCGAAAATACGATCTTAAATACCCTTAATAACGGGAAGGTCGATTTCCAGAAACAGCGCGCCATCGAAGACGCAATGCAATTGCTGTACGTTGCCGAAGAAATGATCAAGATGGACCCGAACGCCCGCATTGAAAAAGATGCCGAACTGTCTCAGGACCTAACGAAGACAGAAAAAAAATTGACGGCGCGGTCTCTTTCGGAGCTAAGTTACGAAGATTACAAAGCTCCTGCGGCAACGGGCAAAAAAGTGACAATTTATGATCTTTATCGCGAATGGCGTTTAACCGAGCACGTTAATTATGAATTACGCTGGACCGACGTTCAAATAATCAAAAAAAGATTGATAAAAGAAGGCACTGCCCGCGAAAGAGAACGAATGTTTAAGCGGGAATTGCGTCAGGCTGCCGAAGCGTTCAACTATGGATTTTATGATCTTGCCGAAAAATCCTTTGCCGAAATTTTGGATCGATATTCTTTTATCGGACGGCTGGACGACTGCCTTTTTTACAAAGGACTTTCCAACTTTCTGCTGGAACGCTATCCCAGCGCCGAAGAAGATTTTAAACGATTTACACGCGATTACCCCGCCTCCGCCTTTTTGCCGCAGGTATATAAATATCTGATGCGCATTGCCATCCATTTTGAAAACTACGATGACGCCCTGGCGTATTATAAAGAATTTCTTAATACCGGAGTTCAGGGCAGCGATATTTACGACGAAGTTACTTTCATGGTCTCTACCGCCGCCTTAAAATCCCGGAAATTTGATCAGGCAATTTCCTATTTAAATCGAATCGGAAAAACTTCATCCTTTTATTATCAGGCTCAATACCTTTTGTCCGAGGCGTATATCGGCGTAAATAATTATACCGAAGCCGAACAAATTTTACAGCAATTGGCGTTTAATGAAGGACTGGCGCCGGAGTTTCATTACAAGGTACTGCTGAAATTGGGGCTATTAAATTATGAGCTTGGAAATTATATTGGCGCGGTTAAAATTTTTGACTTGATCGACCCTTCGTTTTCTCAATACGATCGGGTTTTATTGGGTTATGCCTGGAGCTACTTTAAACTGGAAATGAATAAGCCTTCGCCGCAGCAAAGAGATTTTTCGAACGCAATTCAAAATCTTGAAGTTTTGATAGACACCTTTTACGGATCGGATTACCTGCTCGAGGCGCGGACTTTGCTGGCTTACATCCATCAACTTAAAAATGATGTTGACGAAGCGCTGTATAATTATCAGTACGTGTTTAAAGCAAGAGAAGCCAAAGATTTGTCGGACGAGTTGAACGAGGAACAGCAGGTTTTAGGACAAATTCTCTCTCAGGCAAAACAATTGGAACAAAAAGCCTATGCCGTGGAAGACCCCAATGTCTTTGAACGGGCGTATTCTCTGCGCAAAAAAATATATAAACCCTATTTGCGGGTAAGTTATTTGGATTTAAGTTCAACGGGAATTGCCGCCAAAAGCGAAGTGGATCGGCTAAACCGCCAATTGCAGGAACTGGAAAGATTGAAAACTGAAGCCGGTCAAAGACAGAGGAAGGATCTGGTAAAAAGAATTGAGCGTTTGCAATACAAAATTTATCGCGCTGTGAACATGTTAACTATAGAAAAACCATCGGAATTTTTAGGCTTGAACTATTTTGACGAACACCCCCTGGCGCGAAAAGAAAGCGTAATTGAATTTCGTAACGAACAAATAATTAAAATGCGCAAAGATTTGCGGGATCAACGAAAAGAAATAATTAAGCGGCTCAGTCAGTTGGATATACAAATTAAGCAAGCCGGTAAAGAAAAGAATTATCGAAAATTAGTCGCTTATGAACTAAGCAAAGAGCGATTTCAGGACCTGTTGAACAAATTGGATTATCTTGTAACTAAATCTTACGCCATGGATTTGGAAAGGACAAATAGCAATTTAAGCAAATGGAGCGACTTTGGAGCTTTCGGCTTGACTAATGTGAAGTTTAGCGTTAAAACAATGACCTCCAAACAGATCGAACAAATGCAGCGCAGAATAGAAGCGATCAATAAGTTTCTTGAATTAAGAAGACAGATTATTGAGCATAAAATAAAACAGATCAACGATCAAATTATTGTAATGACGCGTAAAGTACGTCAGCAGGAAAGGCTGCGCAAACGCGAAGAATTGAATCGTCAATTTGAAGAAAGTTATTTTGATACTCATGATACGGAATTAAATTACGAAGAAGAAACAAATCAACCCCAACAAAAAAATCAACAATAGCTAATTGAAAAGTTGGTTTAAAACAGGTCGATGTGTGAGGCAATGAAAACAAATCATATTATTCTATTAATTATCTTAAGTGCGAGCTTGCTTTTGGGACAGCAGGAAAAATTCTCTTCGGTCGATACTCTTTTTAATAAGATGAAGATTGAAGACTTAATGAAAATTAAGAAATATTTTGAATCCAAAGCCAAAAATCTTCAGTCCCGGGGGCAAAATTTTCTTTCGGAAGGAATTGAATGGGGTGAAACATTCCTTAAGGAAGAAGGAAAAAAAGTAAAAAACCGAGATGTGGTCTATATCAGATTGGCGGAATATTATATCGAAGACGCCGAGTTAAAGTATGAAGATCGGATCAATCTTTATGACGAGCAGTTGACCGAATATGAAAAAAAATTGGCTCTTTACGACAAAGGAATAATTGAAGAAGAACCAGTTCCGCCCGAATTTCCTAAGGTTGATTATTCGAAAGCCATTGCCCTGTATAATCGTCTTTTGAAAGAATTCCCCACCAGTAAATATGCCGACGACGCGCTGTATTCAAAAGCCTGGCTATTGGAAAGAATGGGAAAAGGCGAAGAAAGCCGCAATGTGTATCGGCAGGTGGTCGAAAAATATCCGGAAAGCACTTTTGCGCCCGAAGCATACATGCGTCTGGCGGAATTTTATTTTTCCCCGCGCGAAGATAAAAAAGACGAAGAACAAATTGTCATCGAGCTGCAAAAAGCGATTCAATTGTACAAAAACGTGCTTCGATACAAAGATTCCAAACGTTACGATGAAGCGCTTTATAAATTAGGCTGGAGTTATTACAAATTAGCCGCAAGAGATCCAAAATATTACAACGACGCCATAACCTATTTTTTAATGGTCGCCGATGATATTACAGCCGCAAAAAAATTCGATCCTGGCGCAGAAATATCAAATCCGGAAGTTCTGCAGGAAGCCATCGAGTATATCGGAATCAGTTTTACGGACGAACATTATACCCCCGACGGAGTGACTAAAGCGCGGGAATTTTTGGAGAAGATCGGCGGTCGGGAATACGGTCCCGATATTTTAAAGGCAATGGGACGGACTTACGAACGAATCGACGAGCTTGAAAAAGCGATTTTCGCATATAAAACATTGTTGGAGATATACCCAAACTATGTCAACGCGCCGGAAATTCAGCAGCATATCGTTGATGTCTTATACTCAATGGGACGCGACGACGAAGCTTATCAGGCGCGATATGAGTTATTTGAAAAATATAATCCTCAAAGCGAATGGTATCAAAAGCTTGAAAATTCGGATAATCTGAATAAAGTTCAGTATCTGAACGCCGCTTACAAATACAGTGAAGAAGCGCTGCGGACAAACATTGTGCTCGATTTGCAGAAGGCGGAAGAACTGACTTCAAAAAATCAGGATGCCACCGAAATATATGAAACATTTGCCAAACATTGTAAAACCTATCTGCAGTCTTTCCCCGCAGACTCTAACGCCTATGAAGTAAACTGGTCTTACGCTTACATGCTGGATACGCGGCTGCACCGCTTTAACGAGGCGTTCGAAGAATACATTAAAGTAAGCAACGATTATCTTGAAACAGAACATCAACATCAGGCTGCGGTAAACGCCGTTTTTGTCGCCGACACATTGGTCGAAATGAAATTCGGCGCCAGAGATTCGGCTCGAATTAATTTGGCTAATCCTCAGGAATTGGTGCCCGAAGAGCTGTCTAAGGAAGAATCGATGTTGATAGAGGCTTATAATAATTATATACGACTATTTCCGTTTGGCAAATACACGCCGAATTTTTTGGCGGCGGCGGGCGGAATTTTTTACAATCATAAAATGTTCGCCGAAGCAAAAGTCTATTTTCAAACATTGGTTAAACGATTCCCCAACGCCGCGGAACGCAGTTTAGCCTTGCGGTCGATAATGGATTCATATTTTGCCCTCGGAAAATTTAAAGATAGCGAGATCGTCGCAAAACGAATTCTTGCCGAAGAAAATCTGCCCGAAGAGCAAAAAGAATTTGCTTTAAAGAGGATGGGACAGGCGATTTTCAAAAACGCCGAATATTACGAACAACAGGGCGATTTTTTTAACGCCGGTATGGAATTTCTGAGAGTTTATCAGGAAGCTCCCGGCGATCAACGGCTGGTTGAAGCCGCGCTTTACAACAGCGGTCTTAATTTTCAGAAAGCAAAAGACTGGGTGCGTTCCAATGAATCGTTTAATATCTTAGCCACCGAGTTTCCTCAATCGAAATACGCAATTCTGTCTCTCGAAAATATGGCAAAAAACTTTGTCGAAATGGAAAATTATGTGGAAGCCGCCAAAACCTATGAGCGGATTTTTACAAATTATCAGACTTCCCCCAACGCCGAACCTGCTTTGTACAATGCAAGCGTTTATTACCAAAAAGGCGAAGATTGGTCTAACGCCATTCGTGTGAACAATGAATACATCAAAAAATATCCCGATCAACCCTATTCCATCGACTTGTTTTTTACGAATGCGCAACTTTATCTGAAACTGAATAATCTTACCGAGGCTAATCGGATTTACGAAGAATTCGCCCGTAAGTATCCCAATGATCCGAGAACCGTCACCGCTTTTTACGAACGCGGTAAATACTATTATGATAACGGAATGAGCGATCAGGCGAAAGCCGAGTTAAATAAAGCCATTCAGCGCAGCGAGACCTTAAAAAATGCCGGAGAAGATCCAAACGCTTACATTGCCGCAGAAGCCGTTAACTTGTTGGCTGAAATTTTGCATAAGGAATTCCTGAGCGTCGAACTTAAACAGCCGCCTTCGAATATCAAAGCCAATATCGAAAAAATGCGCAATTTGATGACGGAATTAAACAAAACCTATCTTAATGTAATTAGTTACGCTTCGCCCAGAAGTTTTGAGGCTACCTTTAATATCGCGCGAACCTTTGAAGAATTTGCTGATAAATATGTCTCGCAGGAAATTGATCCTAATTTAAACGAAGATCAAAAATTTGTTGCCAAAACCAAGATAAATCAACAGGGATATAAACTTTACGATAAGGCTGTGAAACAATATCAACTGGTTGTGGAACGAATTCCCGCCCTGGCTGATAAATTTGGTATTAGTCTGGAAGTCACGGAAGAACCATCCGTTCAGGATACCACATCGGGGTCGATGGTGACCCGGGTTACGGTTATGGATTCAACCCGTGATCTGGCGATTAAGTGGTACGAAAAGGCTAAATCAAAAATCTCCCAACTGCTGTACAAAGAAGCCGAAATTACGGCGCAGAATGTTTACAGAGCCGTGGAGGTCAAATCTCCTTATGATAAACCGCTTGAAACTTTGATCTATAAAAGCGAAGTGCTGAATAAATTGGCTCGTCCCGCGATCAAAAAAACCATTGCCGCGCATCTAAGGAATATAGAAGAATCAGTTAAGCTGGGATTGTCAAATAAATATGTGGAAGAATCAAAACGGCAGGTGCTTTTGATATCTAATGTTCTTGGCGAACAATACGAAGATCTGGCTTTCTTTTCCATTAAAAAATATCAGGATGAATTGATCAAACTGGAAGATTTGATCGAGAAGGAATACGGAACCGTAAATGATCAGGGCGAAGATTATTTTATGGTCGATAACAATGCCAGCCAGATGATCGATTTTGCGAAAGAACTTACCGTGGCGGGCATGCAAGCCTATCAAAGCACAATAGATTTGGCGTTAAATAATAATATTCAAAACGATTTGGTGAAAACCACTGAGAACAATCTTGTCCGTCTGGCTGTGGAAATGACGGATCAGATGACAGTATTGGCAGACTCCGCTCAGAATAAATCGAAATATTATCAATCGCGGTTTGATGAAACTCAAAATTACAATTACGATGACGCTTCCGGTTTCTTTGAAAATTATTTTGTGATGCTCAACGGACATTCAAGAGAAATACTCGATTCTGCCTTTGAGCTTAAAAAGCAGTACGATATTAAAAATATTTGGGTCAATAAGTTGGTCTTTCGTTTGATAAAATTGGATCCATTAGCTTACGCCGAAGAAATTGAAAAAGAAAAAATAACCATTCAAAGCGATTCCTCATGGGTTTATTCGACAACTTACTACCCGGATCAATGGAATAAAATCGATTTTAATGATTCGAGCTGGACGCATGCCGAGGTATTGGTTAGCTATGAAAATCCGTTTGAATCTCTTGGATTTAATCCGGATGCCATTTGGACGCGTTTTGAGTCCGCTGGAAATAATCCGGACACTCTGGTTAATCAAACTCAGGATTCGACTCTGCTTTCCGACAGTTTACAAATCGGACAGGTTTCGGACGTTGACACCCTGGTATTTTTTAGAAAAACTTTTACGATTGACGGTAAACCGGTTAACGGCATAATTTATGTGACAGCAGACGAGGATTTCAGAATATATCTAAACGGCGAATACCTGTTAGACGATGAAAAGAATGATTATTCGGTTGTTGATACGCTTGATTTTTACACATTCGATTTGTACTTAAAAGAGGGTAAAAACGTACTTGCAGTTGATGTTGAAGACAGAGATATGACGCGCGGCGGATTAAAGCTTTACGGATACATCGAAATTTTACCGGCGGATGTCACAAAAGCAGCCGAAGAAATGGCGAAAGAAAAGAAGATCATCGTTGATCCCGCGGTCTTAAGACGCATTAATATTTTAAACAAAGACCGAATTGTCGTTGAAGGAGAATTTTAACCATGAAGACAATGAAATTTCTTTTAATATTTTTAATTGTTGGCTCTTTTCAGATTGTGCTTGGGCAAAACACGCCCCAACAGCAAAACGCAAATCAGACCGAAGTGATAGATCTGGGGCAGACCGAAGTAAAAGTAAAAATCGAAACACCGCAGGTGCAGTTGTTGACAAAACGAATTACGCCCGAATTTGATGATGTGAAAATTGACCGTTCTTTTAAAAAGGAATTAATCGGCGAAGATGAAAAAATTTCTTTAAAGCAACGGTCTGAATCGACCGAATATGTTAGAATAAATATTGATCAATTAATGAAAACACTAAGATAAAATTTAAGGAGGGTAAGGTTCATGTTCTTGGCTCAATTTGGTGAAGCATTCAAAACCTCTAGCGAAGGTTATATGTTCATGTATGTTATCGCTCTTTTTGGTGCGATTGCATTGGCTATAACCATTGAACGATTCTATTTTATTCTCGTACGTTCAAACGTGAATGCCGATAAATTTATGGCTGAAGTTCGTAAATTGGTGGCTGGAGGAAACATAGAACGTGCTATTGAACTTTGTGAAAAAGGTAAGCAAAAAGCGCTGCCATTCGTAGTATTACGGGGTTTGAAACGCGCAAATGAGAGCGAAGCGCTCGATTTTCGCGCTATTCAAAACGCAGTGGATGAGGGAACTCTGGAAGTGATCCCTAAGTTAAAAGAACGTACTAATTATCTTTCGATGTTAGCTAACGTTGCCACGCTTACGGGACTTATGGGAACTATTTACGGTTTGATTATTTCGTTTGGCGCCGTGGGAAGCGAAGCTGTATCAGAAGAGGACAAGTCGCGCTTATTGGCTAAAGGTATCGCCGCGGCTATGAATACGACGATCTTTGGTTTGATGGTCGCGATTCCTACGTTGATCGCTTATACGTATATTTCAAATCGTACAAATAAGATTATTGATGAGTTGGATGAACATCTGGTTAAACTCATCAATCTAATCACAGGTAATCGTTAATTTAACTTAGAAGGAATTATCCATGGCATACGAACCATCTAAGCGCCGAAAAGGTGAAGAGCTTGAGATGGAGTTGGATATACGACCGGTTATGAACTTAATGGTCGTATTGATCCCGTTGCTCATTGCCAGTGCAGAGTTTGTTAAATTGAATATGATTGAAGTTAACCTACCGCCCGCGAAAACTTCGGTAGGTAGCGAGATGGATAAAGAAAAATTGGCTAAGGATAAAGAACAGCAAAAATTATTACGCTTAAAATTAATAATAACAGACGAAGGTATTATCATAGGGAACGAGTCCGGTATCCTGAGAGATGAATCGGGAGAAGGACCGACGATAAAGAAGAGTCCCGAGGGTGATTACGATTATGCAAAGTTAAGGGAAAAACTGATCGAGTTAAAGAAGAAAATAACCGGAAAGGGTTTTGCCGACGAAAACCGGGTTATTTTATCGGCGGAACCTCAAATTCAGTATCAGGTTATTATTAAGGTTATGGATAATCTTCAAACCTATATTGACGATGAAAACGTAATAAGACCACTATTTCCCGAAGTCAATTTTTCGAAGGTATTATTATAATAATAAAAAGGGGTGATTGATAAATGGCTTTCCAACCCTCCAAAATAAAGAAACACCTGAGCAGAAAGCAGGACACCTTAAACCTGAATTCCATGATGGATATGATGACGATTATCCTTCTTTTCCTTTTAAAATCTTTCTCTACCTCAGGTGCCATTGTTACTCCTTCAAAAGAATTGCATCTGCCTTCTTCAACGATTGGCGTAAAACCAAGCAAGCAATTAACGGTTTCGATTGCTAAAAGTAAAATTCTTGTCAGCGATAAAAAGGTTGTAGATAATGACGCGATTCCTCCCGAAAGGATGATTATTCCCGAATTACAGGAACAATTAAAGATCTATGCGGATAAAGAAAAAGAGCTGGAAAAAGAAGTAGGCAAGGTATTTTCACATGAAATAATAATTGAAGGTGATAAGGAAGTGCCTTTTGATTTGCTTCTAAAAGTGATGTATACCTGTAGTCAATCGGAATTTTACAAGATGCGTTTATTAACCATAAAGAAGAATCAATAATTCAGAAAAGAGAAGTATCATGCCAGGAGTACACCAACAAGTCAACAGGCGTGGTAGGGCAAAAGAATTTGAAATTCACGCCTTTCCTAAGGAATTTGAGAGAAATATTTGGGAAGAAATTGATCGACGGTTTTACATCATTCTCTTTGCTTCATTGGCTCTTGTTTACGGATCTATTGTGTATCTTTCTAATGTTCAATATTCGAAAGAAAAAGTAGAAGATGCAATAAAGAGGGCGTATTTAAAAAAGGTTTATCAGGTAGAATTGGTTACCGAAGAAGTTAAGCCGAAAGAAGTTGCGAGTACGGAAACCGGAAAATCGGGTTTTGAAGAAGCGCCTGTTGAAGAGAAAAAGAAAGAAAAACCGGATGTTCGTGCTCAGCGTGATAAGGGAAAAAGAGCCGAAGGTCGCGGAGTGTCTGCTTCGGAGCGAGCCGCCAGACGTCGAAGAGGCGAAGCCGCGCGTAAGAATCAAAGAAGCGCCATAGCCGCCAAAGTTGTCGGCGGCGGAGTATTAGGCGTTCTTACTGCTGGCGGAGAAGGCGGAACCGGAGTAGCGGAAGAAGGCGTTTTGGGCGATGAGGCGATTGCCGGCGGAGTAGGCGATTTGGATAAAATTCTCAGCGGCGCGCAAACTTTGCAAACCGCCAGCGCTTCTCAACGTCGTTCCAGGCTCGGAGCCAGAACGATCGGCGGCGGCGAGGGACAAAAAGGCGCCGGAATCGATGACCTTATCGAAGGCGGAATCGGAGAATCAGCATCATATTCGCTCGCACGACAAGGCGACTTTTCTTTGAAAATAGCCCGCGGTAAAGTCACCGGAAGAACTTCAAAAACAACCGCGCGTTCCGCAGACGCCATAACTACCATCATCAATAAACATCAGGATGCGATTGTAGATTGCTATAAGCGCGTTGCCCGTCTTAATCCCAATTTAAAAGGCAGTATCAGTATTCAGTTTACTATCGAACCTAACGGCAGAGTCAGCGCTGTTCGGATTATCTCTTCCACTTTGAAAAACAGCAAAGTGGAAAGCTGTATTAAACGCCGAGTTCGCAGTTGGCGCTTTCAACCTATCGATCCTAAAGAAGGAAAAGCGATCTTTTTACAGAAATTCGTTTTCATCAGCTAAATTTTGCCTGAATATGATTGTCTCAAAAAAAAGCCGCCGCCGAGCGGCTTTTTTTATTTGTGACTTAATCTTAAAAATAATATATTTAAAACCAATTTTTATACATTGTTTTGCAAGATCATTAGAACAATGATACTTTAATAAAATGTTATTGGAGAAAAAATGAAACGAACACATCATTGTGGACAATTGAATCTTGAGCATCGCGGACAGGAAATTGTGCTGAACGGCTGGGTAAATAAATGGCGGGATCACGGCGGATTGATTTTTATTGATTTGCGCGACCGCTACGGAATTACGCAAATTGTTTTTAACCCTCAGGTCGATAGTAAAGCCTACGAAACGGCTAAAGCTCTGCGCGCCGAAGATGTTATTGCCGTAAAGGGTATTGTTAAAGAACGCCCCGGTGAAGCTGTTAATCCTAAAATGTCAACCGGAGCGATTGAACTTTATGTGCATGAACTGGAAATTCTGAACAAAGCAAAAACCACCCCCTTCGAAATTAACGATTTAGTTGAAGTAAGCGAAGAACTGCGCCTGAAGTATCGCTATCTCGATCTTCGGCGTCAGAAACTTCAACAAAATTTAATAACGCGCAGCCATGTTTGTAAATTGGTGAGCGATTTTTTCCACAGCCATGACTTTGTGGAAATTGAAACTCCCTTTCTGATGAAAAGCACGCCCGAAGGCGCAAGGGATTTTCTTGTGCCGAGCAGGAACTTTCCGGGTCGCTTTTATGCTCTACCCCAGTCTCCGCAAACATACAAACAATTATTGATGATCGCCGGGTTTGACAAGTATTTTCAGATTGTTAAATGTTTCCGCGACGAAGACCTCCGAAAGGACCGCCAACCCGAATTTACCCAAATTGATGTGGAAATGTCTTTTGTGGATGAAGAAGACGTCATCGATATTTCCAGCCGTTTGATTAAAAAATTGTTCAAAAAAATTGCCGGCTTCGATGTCGCTCTTCCCATCAAACGCCTCAGCTTTCAGGAGGCTTTTGAAACTTACGGTAATGACAAACCCGACTTACGATTTGAAATGCCCATTGTCACATTAAACAAGGTCTTTCATAATTCCGATTTTAATGTGTTTCGCTCGGTAATCGAGAATGAGGGACGCGTTGCCTGCGTTGTTGTTCAACCCGCCGACGGTTTTTCCAGAAAGAAGATCGATAAATTAACCGACAGGGCAAAAAGTCTCGGAGCAAAAGGATTAGCCTATTTAATTTATTCCGACGGGAAATTCAAAGGCAGCGTGGCAAAATTTTTATCGGAGAATGAATTAAAGGCGCTCTCTTCCAAACTCGCGCTTCGGGAAAATTCGCTGATTTTAATTGTAGCGGATAAATACGATGTCACCTATTCGGTCTTGGGACAATTGCGCCTCGAAATTGCTCAGGAGTTAAATTTAATCAAAGCGGACAGATATGAGTTTGTGTGGATTGTTGATTTTCCGCTTTTGGAATTCAGCAAAGAAGAAAACCGATATGTGGCAAGGCATCATCCGTTTACCAGTCCCAAAGCAGATCAGATTTCTTTGTTGGAAGAACATCCGGAAAAAGTATTGGCGCGGGCTTACGATTTGGTTGTCAACGGCAATGAAATCGCCGGCGGGAGTATCCGTAATCACCGCCGCGATTTACAGTCAAAGATGTTCGATATATTGAAAATAGGCAAAAAAGAAGCGGAAGCTAAATTCGGATTTTTGCTAAATGCACTGGAATACGGAGCTCCTCCGCACGGGGGGATAGCTTTCGGGTTGGATCGTTTGGTAATGATTTTAACGGGCGCCGAATCCATCAGAGATGTGATAGCTTTTCCGAAGACAAGTTCCGCACTTTCATTAATGGACGGAGCGCCTTCGGAAGTTTCCGAAGAACAGTTGGCGGAATTAAAATTAAAAATCGGATAAAAATAGCAATAACCGGAAGTTAAATCAAATAATGCTTGACAAAAATAATTTATTTTGTTAGTTTCATTTTAGTTTGAATTTACAAGAGTTTTGTATATATAATCCAGGAGGCGTGTCGTATGAACAAATTAAAAATTTTTATGATAGGATTGATGAGTATTGCGTTGCTATCGCTGAGTAGTTGTAAATGGAAACCCAGCGAAGAACAGGTTAAACAATTAGAAGAAACAAAGGCTGCTGCGTTATCTGCTGAAAAAACATTAGCTCAAAAGAAAGCCGAGAGACAGGAATGGGAGAAAAAGGTCGCTGCAAAAAAGACAGAATTGCAAAAATTGCAGAAAGACAAAGAGAGTGTACAGACTTTTCAACAGTCTGGCGAATAAGTTTTACGAGAAAGAAATAAAGAGGAGATAAAAATTATGAAATTAAGACTAATATTGATCGTGAGCTTGTTCCTGTCGTTCACTCTGGCTAATGTAATTTTTGCTCAGCAATCATATAATTATGAAGAGATGACGCAGGAACAATACAATGCCTTGTTAACCGAATGGCAGCAAAGATTAGATACAGCCAAAAAGGGCATTGCGGATGAAGAAGCCAAAATTGAACAATTGAAAAAAGAATATGACAACCTTCAGGCTCAAATCGATCAAACCTGGGATGAAATCTTTAAATTAGCCGAGTCTAATAAAAATGCCTATGACAGCTTTTCCGGAAATTTAAATCAATTGCGCAATGATGTTCGCGCTTTCTTGAATCTCTCTCCCGAAGAGATTTACAGCCGGAGCAACGAACTCGAAGAATTACAGGCTAAATTGGATGAAGTCAAAAAAGATCCTTTTTCCGCTACTGCCGAAAACGCAAAATTGATCGCCGAAATTCAAAGTCTGGTCGATCAGGCTCGCGAAAAAGCAAAAACGGCAGTGCCTCCTACCTATACCGTAATGAAGGGTGATTATCTGTGGAAAATCGCTGCAAAAGACGATATTTACGGTAATCCTTACGCCTGGATGCGCATCTACACTTCCAACTTAGATCAAATTAAAGATCCGGATTTGATTTATCCGAATCAGGCTCTTGCCATTCCGAGAGCTGTTGGACCCAATGAATACCTTGTGCAAAAAGGTGAATTTCTTTCCAAAATTGCCGGGTATCCCAATGTTTACGGCGATTCGTTCAAATGGCAAAAATTATACGAATCCAATAAGAGCTTTATCAGCGATCCCAATATGATCTATCCTTTTCAGGTGTTGAAGATTGCTCGCTAAACGTTTATGAACATCGGTTCGGAAAGGCTTCTGGTTGAGAAATACCAGAAGCCTTTTTTTTGTTGTTACAAGAGGCAAAAATGGCAGACATAACGGAAAAAATTTTCACAATACCCGATTCGGTTAACGCCTTGTCGGTCTTCGGACACGGAGATTCCAATATCAAACTAATAGAAGAATTCTTTCGTGTCCGGCTGATAGCCCGCGGCAATTCCGTCAAAATAATGGGCGAACCCGATGAAGTTCAAAGCGCGATTCACGTTTTGGAAGACCTGATAGCGGCGGCAAAAAGAAAACGGATTTTTACCAGAGATGACGTGCTCACCTCAATTCAGATCGCCCGCTCCGTTTCCGACGGCGGGGATGTTTCCGCGATAACAAAAAAGTCGGCTTTAAACGTTATTAATACCTTTTTGGGGGTTGTTAAACCGCGCACCGGCGGTCAGGAAAAAATGGTGGAAACCCTGTCGGAAAATGATATTGTTTTTGCTATCGGACCGGCGGGAACCGGAAAAACTTATTTGGCTGTCGCCCTTTCGGTGGCGTATTTAAAAGAGAACCTCGTTAAAAAAATTGTCCTTGCCCGTCCCGCCGTAGAGGCTGGCGAAAGTCTCGGATTTTTACCCGGAGATTACAAAGAGAAAATAGATCCCTATTTAAAACCGCTTTACGACGCATTGGAAGACATGTTGCCGAAAGATTTGTTAAAAAGGTTTGTCGATCAGGAAATTATCGAAATATTACCTTTGGCTTATATGCGCGGCAGAACGCTGAACAACGCTTTTGTCATTCTCGATGAGGCTCAAAATACAACCTTTATGCAAATGAAGATGTTTTTAACAAGATTGGGAGTCAACTCAAAATCCGTGATTACCGGCGATATTACGCAAATCGATTTGCCGTCAAAAAAGGATTCCGGTTTGGTCAGCAGCTACAATGTGTTGTCCGGGATTGAAGGCATTGCCTTTGTGGAGCTCACCAACAAAGATGTTGTCAGGCATCCGTTGGTTAAAGACATCATCGACGCGTACGAGCGATTTGATCAAAAGCAAAACGGTAAAAAATCCTCGTAAAACGTACAGCCGGTTGCTTGCACTGGTATTGTAAAATCGTTAGATTGTTGTTTTATCTTAGGTTTAAATGGGGGAGATAAAGAAATGTCCGATTTTAAGGAAGTTGTGATTGTGGGCGCGGCGCGCACTCCTATCGGCAGCTTTGGAGGCGCGTTAAAAGATGTCCCTTCCCCGCGATTGGGAAGCATTGTCATTAAAGAAGCTCTTGAGCGTTCAGGAACGCCTTTTGAAGTTGTTGATGAAGTTATTATGGGAAACGTTCTGCAAGCCAACGAGGGGCAGGCTCCCGCCCGTCAGGCTGCACTTGGAGCCGGACTGGATAAGTCGGTGGCGTGTTTAACAATTAACAAAGTGTGCGGTTCGGGGCTTAAAGCGGTAATGCTGGCTGCTCAGGCGATTATTACGGGAGACGCCGAAGTTGTGGTAGCCGGCGGTATGGAAAATATGAGTATGGTTCCTTATTATTTACCCAATGCCCGCTTTGGTCATCGGCTGGGGCACGGACAGGTGGTTGACGGAATGATCAGAGACGGATTGTGGGATGTGTACAATGATTTTCACATGGGAGACGCCGCTGAATTATGCGCCAGAGAATGCAATATTCCGCGCGAAGCTCAGGATGAATTTGCCGTCTTAAGTTACAAACGCGCTTTGGAAGCTCAGGAAAAAGGCTGGTTTAAAGAAGAAATTGTTCCGGTTGAAGTTCCGCAGCGCAAAGGAGATCCGATAATTGTCGATCGCGACGAAGAGCCGGGCAGAGTAATATTCGATAAGATTCCTAAATTAAAACCCGCCTTTCAAAAAGACGGAACGGTCACGGCTGCAAATTCTTCAAAAATCAATGACGGCGCGGCGGCGGTTGTTGTGATGTCAAAGGAAAAAGCGCACGAATTGGGCTTAAAACCTCTTTTCCGTGTTTTGTCGCAGGCATCTACGGCAAAAGCACCGGAATATTTTACAACGGCTCCCGCGGATTCAATAAGAAAAGCGCTTGATAAAGTCAATTTAACGGTGGGCGATATCGATTTGTTTGAAATTAATGAAGCCTTTGCCGTGGTCACAATCATCAACAACCGATTGTTGAATCTTCCAATCGAAAAAGTAAACATTCATGGCGGAGCCGTGGCGCTCGGACATCCCATCGGGGCGAGCGGAGCAAGAATTCTTACAACCTTACTGTACGCCATGAAACGTAAAAAAGCTAAACGTGGGGTGGCTTCCCTCTGTATCGGAGGAGGGGAAGCTTCTACTCTGGTTGTGGAATCATTATGAGAGGCAGATTATGAAAAAAAATATCGCAGTTATCGGCGCGGGAACCATGGGCAACGGAATTGCTCATGTGTTCGCTTCATTCGGTTATCAGGTCGTTTTAATTGATGTGCAAAAAGACATTCTCGAATCGGCATTAAAAAAAATTGAAATCAATTTGAACCGTCAGTTAAAAAAAGGCGTTATCCGGGAAAACCAGATTTCGGAAACGCTTGATCGCATTCGGATATCTACCGAAATGCAGACCGCGGCTCAGGCTGGTCTGGTTATTGAGGCGGTTATCGAAAATGATAACGTTAAAAAAGATATTTTTAAAACACTGGACGAACTCTGTCAACCCGAAACAATTTTGGCGTCCAACACGTCTTCGATTTCAATAACGGAATTGGCGGCGGTAACCTCCAGACCGGACAAGGTTATTGGCATGCATTTTATGAACCCTGTGCCTGTAATGAAACTGGTCGAAATAATCCGGGGATTATCTACTTCGGACGAAACGTTTAATTCGGTGTATGAAACGGCAAAATCGCTGCAAAAAACGCCGGTGGAAGTAAACGATTATCCGGGGTTTATTTCTAACCGGATTTTAATGCCGATGATTAACGAAGCCGTTTACTGTTTGATGGAAGGCGTGGCGGATAAAGAGGCGATCGATACCGTGATGAAGTTGGGGATGAATCATCCGATGGGTCCGCTGACTCTTGCGGATTTTATCGGGCTTGAAGTTTGTCTTAATATTTTG
The DNA here is from genome assembly GCA_024278715.1 of Calditrichota bacterium. Lineage (GTDB taxonomy): Bacteria > Calditrichota > Calditrichia > Calditrichales > Calditrichaceae > Caldithrix. The sequence goes on along the minus strand of JAJRSN010000241.1, from coordinate 398 downwards.
GAAGTTCTATACAAAGGCTTGGGTGATCCCAAATACCGTCCCTGCCCGTTGTTAAAGAAAATGGTGGCAGCGGGACATTTAGGAAGAAAAACCAAAAAAGGATTTTATACATACGAGTGAAAATGTCAAGAAGAAAAGAACGGGAAATTGTTTTAAAAGTCTTGTTCGCTCAGGAATACAATCCGATTCCCTATACTCAACAACTGGATTTTATCCTGTCAGAGGATGACGATATTGAAGCGGTTACGCCTTTTGTGAAAAGGATGATTGAAAAATGTCTGGAATTGCATGAGGAATTGGATGAACGGATCAAGACCAAACTGATTAACTGGGACTTCAATCGCGTCGCCACCATGGACCGGATTCTTTTAAGGATGGCGTTGGTCGAATTTATGTGT
>JAJRSN010000240.1 GCA_024278715.1 Calditrichota bacterium | reverse complement strand
TAACGAATTAACTACAAAGACGTGACGGGTGATGAGTAGCAAAATTCCATTCTTCTTGAGACATAATTAAAAAACAGAAGAAAATTTTCTTTGTGTACTTTGTGAATCCTTTGAGAGCTTTGCGGTTTTTTTTCGCGTCCGGCAGATGAATTACAAAGTAACAAGGTTAACGGAAGAGGAAAATCGTAAATCTTAAATTAAATATAGAAGTTAGAGTTTTAGCTTCTTTTTAATTACATTTGATTAAATGTCGATAATCATTTATACGCATTACGCATTACGATTATTTGAGAACCCGCTTAATAACTTCTGCCAAAAAAGAAAAAATTTAAGTAATAATCTGTTAACAATTTTCGCCAAATTTAATCTTCCAAAAGAAAGATCATAGCCCGATCGTTCAAATCTATTTGAATTGCAACGGTTTAACTTTTATTTTAAGTCATAATCGCCCGAACCGATCAAATAGCTGCGGGGCGATGTTTGTGAACAACAACTCCGTCCCGATGAAAATGGGGAGTTTAATAAGTATGGCGATGCGCACCATTTTTACAGAACTTATTATTGACGCACCGATAGAAAAAGTGTGGGCGGCGCTCAGCGATTTTTCCCAATACACCACCTGGAATCCTTTCATCATTTACGCCAAAGGAACTTTGCAGCCCGGGAAAAAGATATCGGTAATTGTAAAAGCTCCGGGCGAAAAACCGCGCCTGTTTAAACCCAAAATTATTAAGGTAACCGAAGGAAAAGAATTCCGCTGGCTCGGAAAAATGCTTTTGCCCGGCGTTTTCGATGTCGAGCACATTTTCTGTTTATCTTCTGTGGAAGAGAATAAAACAAAATTCATTCATAATGAACATTTCAAAGGATTGCTGGTGCCTCTGCTCTGGAGCAGATTGGAATGGAGCACTCTGGCGGGCTTCAAAAGAATGAATAAGGCGTTAAAAGATTTGTGCGAACAGATGGATGAATAAATACCGATCCGATTTTTCGGAAATCGGGAACGCGGTGTCCGAAATCGGAGAGGTAATAAGTTTCTTGTTCCCTGTTGCGGTTTACTGAGAGACGGATTCTTTTATTCGCTTCACAAAGCGTTCGCCCGAAAGAACAAATTGAAAGGAAATACATGAGTTTGACGGTTTTTCGTTACTCCGAAGACGACGCCGACTGGTGGGATCGATATGTGTGGCAAGCCGATAACGGAACCATTTTTCACACGCGCAAATTTTTAAGCTACCATCCCAAAGACCGTTTTACAGACCACTCCTTAATCTTTAAGAAAAAAAATTCAGTGCAAGCCGTTCTTCCGGCAATTGAAATGCAGATGGATAAGGATAAGGTTTTGTATTCGCACCGCGGCGCTTCATACGGCGGGTTTGTCTATCGTGACGCGGGAATCAAAGACGCCTTTGAATTGGTCGAGGCTTTAAAAGTGTATGCCCGCAACAACGGATTTACCAGAATTCTTATCACGCTCCCTCCTCTTGTTTATATGACCCGATATTCAAATTACATCGATTTTGCCATGCTGCAAAACGGTTTCCGCTACCTGAGGCGCGAGATATCCAGTGTTGTGCAATTGCCCGATTCCACGGAACAAATTCTGCCCATGTTTAAAAGCGAGGCGCGCACCGCCACCCGAAAATCGATGAAATCGGGAATTCAAATCCGCCTTTCGGATGATTACGACACCTACTACAAAATTCTGAAACGTAATTTAAAATTACGCCACAATGTCACTCCCACCCACACCCTAAAAGAACTCAAACTTTTGGCGCAACTCTTCCCGGACAGAATCGAGCTCTGGGCTGCTTACCTGAACGACCAAATGATCGCGGGCGTGGTGAATTTTATCTGCACTCCGAAAGTTGTTTTGGCTTTTTATATCAGCGATAATAAAGAATATCAACAATACCGTTCGGTCAATAATTTATTTTACCACATCTTTCAATGGGCTGTAAATGAGGGCTATCGCTTTTACGACTTCGGCATTTTTACTGTGAACATGGACCCCAATTGGGGCTTGGGAAAATTCAAAGAGAATTTCGGCGCGCGGGGTCTGTTCCGCGATACTTTTGAGTTGCTATTATGGTCACCACAGCAGCGTTAAGGCTAAAATGAAATTTCAATTTTCCAGCAGCATCCGCGATCTTTCCCGTTATCTGCTTTCCGGAGGCGTCACTCGCATTCTGCCCTTTTTTCTGCTTCCGTATATCGCCCATATTTTAACCGCGGAAGAATTCGGTCTTTACACGCTGTACCGGCTCTACATCACGCTTGGCTCTACCCTGATTCTCGCCGGAGTTGAACAGGGCTTGTTCCGTCTCATTCCCGAATACACTCCGGCGGATCGTATCCGTTTTTTGAACAACGCGTTCCTGTTTGTTTTAACCTTTGTAATACTGATCGTCATTGTTACCTTTCCGGTCGATGCGGCGCTTAACGGTGTTCTTTTCGAACGCTCGATTACCTTTCCGTTTTACTTACTTCCCGCGTTGATCGGAGTAAATGCCGTCACTACTCTGATCATCACTTTTTTTAGCGCACAGCGGCAAAGCGGTTCTTATCTGAAAAGCAATCTTATCGCCCAGGGTTCTTTTTTTATTCTCTTTCTGATCGGGCTGATGGCGGGTTTGGGTTTAAAGTCGTTTTTTTACGCTTTCTTTCTTTCCAACGGAATACTTTTTGTCAATAGTTTTTCTCTCTGGAAAAAAGCGCTGCGCTCAAAACTCAGTTTACCCGACTTAACCCTTCTTTTCCGAACCGGCTTTCCTCTTATGCTGGTTACTCTGATCAGTTACTTATTGTATCAGAGCGATCATTACGTTATTAAATTTTACCTGGGCTTAAAGATAACCGGAATTTACAATTACGGGTATCGTTTTGCCGCCATGATCATGATTTTTGTCGTCCATACCAATTACGTGTGGTTTCCCAGAGTTTATGAACTGGGCGAAGATTTTTTCAAACAAAATTTAAAATCCTATTCTTCATTGATCATTATTAGCTGCGCCGGAATTTTTTGGGCATTGGTGCTAATTTTTCATTACCTGCCTTCGATCATGATTCCGGAGGGTTTTGAGATTAGCAAACAAATTCTCACCGTTGTCGGAATCGGTTACATCATTTACGGACACGCGCAAATGATGGATAGCTGGTTGATCTTAAAAAACAAAAGCAAAATTCTCGTGCTCATTTCGTCGTTAGCTCTTGTTTTTAATGTAGGTTTTAACCTGTGGCTGATTCCTAAATTCGGATTGATCGCCGCCGCCGCGGTTACTACGGTAAGCTTTTTATTAATCTGGATCGTTCTCTTATTCTATTTAAAAAATTTTATCGAGAGCGCAATTCTGCTTAATATCTTTTTAAAAATGTTTTATTTTATTCTGCCCTGCTTTTTTCTTTTTACGGCAATCCCTGTCTGGATTCCGTTTTTATTTTTTGTTTTGATCGCTTTATTTGAACTCAGAACAAATCCCCTTCTACCCCGACTCATCCGACGCTCTTAACGCCGAATCGATAATCTTTAGATATTTTTCGGATTCTTCCTGCCAGGTGTATTTTGCGCGAATCTTTTTCAACCGTTCCTTAAACGTCCGGTAATTTTGCGGCATTAACATCTTTTGAACCGCGTCTTTTATCTCCTGAACGCTTTCGGGATTAACCGTGTAACCGATTTTTTCGGAATCGATAATGCGCGCAATTTCCGGATAATTGCTTCCGATAACCGGAATTCCCACCTGAATGTATTCGAATAGTTTGTTGGGAAGAGCATGGAAGTAACTCAATCCTTTGCCTGAAATAACGGTAAAGCCGAAATCCGCGGAAGCTGTAAAATCCTCCAGCTTTTGAAACGGCACAAGTCCCGTGAAAATAACCCGCTCGCTCATATTAAACTTCTTTGTCATTCCTTCCAATTCAGGACGAAGCGGTCCCTCGCCGACAATAACGATCACAACATCAGGAACGTCCCTGCAAGCCTCGATGATCCTCTCTAGTCCCCGTCCCTTAAAAACCATACCTTGATAAATTGCGACGCGTCGATTCGGGGGAATGTTGTATTTTTCTCTCAGAAAAGCGGAAGGCGGCGTTTCCCGATAAACCGGAATATTGCGCACAAATCCCTGAACTGACAATTGCGGATAAACGCGCTGCAATTCTTCGGCGTCCGATTCGCACACGGTAAAGGCTGCTTTTACCTTTTGAATTCCAAAGCGTTCGTAGAACCTCCAGAATCTACGGCGCAACGGACGATCCGTCAGCGAATTGAGCCCGGTTAAAAGTTCAACGCTGTCGTAAACGTAAATACATTTCCGGAAGAACGCGCTCAACCGAAGCGGAAGAAGCGGTAAATAATCGTAGGCGATGAATAAATCGGCTTTTTGTTTGATCAGCCAAAAGAACGCCCGAAAAATAAAATGCGCAAAACGCAGCATCGTTGGGCTTTTAACCAGCCTGACCCGGTATAATGTAATCCCCCGCCATTGATTCAAGTCTATAGCGGGATTAAAACTCGCAAACACGGTCACCTTAAACCCCGCCTTAGCCAGAGTATGCGCCTTTCGATGCAGGTTGGCTTCATAGAGTAAATCGGAAATCGTGACGATGATGATGCGGGCGCGGTAATTTTTCACTGTTATTGTTTATCCTGTCTTAAACAAATTTAATTCTCTTTGTAAAATACACTTAATACCGGAAAATAGCGATCACTGAATTTTAATGCAAGAAGCGAATATTTTCGGGGCAAATTTCAAATCAATTTAAAAATTCCGAACGGCTGTTTCTGGCACAATTTTTGGAATCAGATATAATTAATGGACGAATATTCAAAGAACGGGAATTCCGGACAAATTTTCTAATGTCTTAATTTTAAAGGCGTTAGAAATTACGATTTAAAACAAAAAATAAAAATTGTGATTATTATTATTTCAACCATGTTTCCGTTAATAAACGTATTTGTGTAAAATGTTTCCAATCAGAATCATTTTCGAGTTTTAGCATGGCAAGAATTTTGGCGATCGATGATGACGAAAATTTTTTAATTTCCGTAAAAAATCTTCTGGAGTTTAAGCGCCATGACGTTACAATACTTACCAATCCTTTCCGAACGGAAAAATATTTAAATAATCCAAAATTCGACTGCGTTTTGTTAGACCTTAAGATGCCCGGGTTAAACGGTTTTTCTCTGTTAAAAAAAATACACCGTTTTTGTCCGTCTCTTCCCGTCATTATTATTTCGGGATTAAGTTCCGAGGATGCGGAGGCAGAAGTTTTAAGGGACGGAGCGTTTGACTTTATTGAAAAACCGTTTGACGGGATGCATTTGCTGGAGGTAATTGAAAAAGCGCTGCAAAAATCCCGGCAAAACTCTACGGACTAAAGAATACAAATTTTCAACCATTTAAATACCGGAACAGAAATTTTGCATTATTTTTTGTACTCTGCCACGTCGGTTTTTGCATATACATCTCTCATCCGCGGTAATTCTCGTTTCTTTTTAAAACAAGACTCCCCTTTTTTGCGCTGATTACCTGGCTCACCAAAGAACATTTTACGCGAAGCAAATAGTAAATTAACCGATCTTCTTCGTCGAGTGTTTCATAATTGCCCATGCCTTTGGCAATAATCAGATCTGCCTGACGGTAAGCTTTTTTCATTTCCGGAGAAGCGTGCTCCAAATCGGTTGCCGGGGCGGTGTCTCCGTTGTCGATTATTTTAGCGATTTTATCCAGACCCACCATTATGGCGTCTTCTTTTGTGGCGTCATTTATAATCGGAGCACCGCGCACAGCCACGGTAAATTCCAGCCCTATCTCGGGATAATAACGTTGCAATATCTCAATGAACAAGCGGTCAAAAACAATTTCTCCCGCATTATCCGCAAGATAGAGCACTTTTTTTGCTTTTTTCAAGTCTTCGATCAACCGATCGAAATGATTGATTTCGAAATAGAGTTTGTCGATATTTTGAACTGTCTCTTGAATATCTATTTCATTGGTTTTTGCTCCAAAATCGATTACATTGCCCGCGACGGCTAATTTTGCCGCCATCATTACCGGTTCGGAACTCCGGTACACCTGACGAAGCAGTTCATCGTACAAAGCCAAACCGAGGGCATTGTATTTATGCTTCAGTTCGCGATAAGGATCCGGATTGCCGGTAACTTCATAAATGATCCGATACACCTCTTTTCCGATTATGGGAGGCGGCGTATTATAATCGATATGCGTCAATAAATCCAATACTTTATTAATCGCTTCCGTTTGCAGCACTTTGTCGTCAACGGCAAGTTGAACGGTTTCTATTGTTTGCCTTAAAATACAGGGAATACAATCGTAATGGGTTTTCATCTTTTCACCATAATAAAAATCAAACTATTTTGTTGAACTGAATTGTTAATTTAAACATTCTTTCGATAAAATAAAACGGTAAAGTCGATTTAATCGGGATACTTTTTGAATTAATGAAAATTAGCAAGAAAACTTGGATTGATCGGCGGAATTAAACCGGTTATTCGAGAGCTTTTCTAACCGCCTGAGTTAATTCAACAACCGTAAAAGGCTTGTGCAGAAAATGCATATCGGTATTTATTAAACCGTCTCTGACGATTCTCGATTCTGTGTAGCCGGAAGTAAACAGAATTTTTGTCTGGGAAAATTCGAAACGTATCTGATCGGCTAATTCATTTCCGTTCATTTCGGGCATAACCATATCCGTAACCACAAGATCTATAGGTTCGGGTATTTTGCGTAAAATATCGAATGCTTCTTTTCCGTTCTTGGCTTCAAAAATTCGATACCCGGACTGTTCCAGAATATCCCTTATGAAATTTCTGACAGAAGGATCATCTTCGACCACGAGAATGGTTTCTTTGCCTTCCGCAATTTCATTATCTTCGGAAGCGCCCTTTTCTTTGCGATGCTGTTTTAGAGCCACGGGCCAATAAACCGTAAATTCGGTGCCCATGCCTTCTTCGCTTTTAACGCGGATGTATCCCCTGTTTTGTTTCACAATTCCATATACCGTGGATAAACCCAATCCTGTGCCTTTGCCCACTTCTTTTGTGGTAAAGAACGGTTCAAAAACCTTTTCCTGAATTTCTTTATTCATTCCTATACCGCTGTCTCTGACTATCAATTGAACATAAGTACCAGGAGCGATTTCTGCAAAAGGCAAACTTTTTTCGTTGAGTATGACCTTTTCGGTAATAATAGTGATTACTTTTTTATGTCTCCGTTTTCGTTTTTCCCATTCATGAATGGCATCGCGGGCGTTAACGATTAAATTCAACAACACCTGCTCCAGTTGGCTGGGATCCGCTTTGATAAAAGGCAGATTAGGCGTGAGCTCCAATTCGATTATGATATCTTCACCTATCAAGCGCCTTAACATTTTATCCATATTGTTGATTACTTCGTTCAAATTCAGAATATCCGCCTTGAACATTTGTTTGCGGCTGAAAGCCAAAAGTTGTCTCGTTAAGTTGGCTGCTTTTTTTCCGGCGTGCAAAATGGAAATAATATCCGAATGAATTTTCTCGCTTTTGTTCAGTTTTATTAAAGCCATTTCGGCATGACCGTTGATTACCGTTAGCAAGTTGTTAAAATCATGGGCAATTCCGCCGGCTAAGGTGCCGATGGATTCGATTTTTTGCGATTGAGCCAATTGATTTTGAAGACGTTTTGCCTCGGTAATATCTTCTGAAACAATCACAAAATGATTCATTTGTCTCTTGGAATTGTAGATTGGGTTGATGGACAGAAACTCCCAGCGTTCGATATCATCGTCAAATTTTCTTTGTATTTCTCCGGACCATTTTTCGCCTTTTTCCAGACTTTTGAGAATAACCGAACTATCTCCGACCATCTTATAACTGAGAAGCTCGATTAGTTGTCTGTCTTTAAGCTCGCTTTGCATTAAATTTTGCTGATTGATGTTATCATATAAAATAGCGCCGTCTCTGTCCGCAATAATCAGCGTCAGCGAGCTTTGTTCTATTCCGCGGGTCAGTAAAGAAATAACTTCACGGTCCTGCTTTTGTTTAATTGCCGAAGCTAATTGGGCGGCAAGAACTTCCAAAAGCTGCAAATTCTTTTCATCAAAAGCATTTTCATCCTCATAATCCTGAACCACCAATATTCCGATTATTTGATTTTTAATCCTGAGAGGAACTCCAAGCCAACATTTTGACGGGGTGCCGACATACTCTATGATTCCGCTTTCTTTTAACCGAACGAAATCCTTTTCTTTGAACAACGTCGCTTTTCCGCGTTGAATAACGTGATAACTTACGGTTCCTTTGGCGGGCACTTTTTCAAAACGATCTTTTTGATCACGCATTAAGGGTAGTGTAAAGTATTCCTTCTCGCGATCGAACAAAGCGACAAACAAATTTTGCGTGTTGATAACCTTTGATAATTCACTTTCAAAAATTTGATAAAAACTTTCCAGATCGTCGGTTGTATGGACGGCGCTCACAATATTATGAATGATGGATTCTCGGAGTTTTTCTTCTTCGTACTCGGTTAAATCTTCTACTATTCCCACTCCTCCGATAATAGTACCGTCCATGGCATGAATTCCGCTGATGTGAACACGCACCGGCGTTACCTTATTGCTGGTTATTGAATGATATCTTCCTTCGTAAAATCCCGACCCCACACTAAGCGCGGCTTTTATCGCTTCTTTTAATTTTTCGTCCTTCAACAGTTTTAACAGATGTAATCCGCATAATTCCTTATACGAAGCGCCAATAATATTAATGAAATTTTGATTGCAATCGGTCAAAATACTTTCTTTATTAATATAAAAAATACCCAGCGGAGCGTCATTAAAAATAGTCCTGAATTTTTCAATATTCTCCTTTAAGGCGGACATGGCTTTTACTTTGGCTTCGTTTTCCGCCTCCAATTTTCGATTAAGTTCATTCAAAACCTGATTGCGTTTCCGAATGGTTTCCGTCCGGTACCGATGGGCGGCGTAAAAGAGTAGTACGAAAATCAATAATAAACTCAACTGGAACCAAAGCCGCTCCCAGATCGGTTTGTCTATCTTAATAATCAATTCGCGGGGTTGTTTTGTCCAGATGCCGTAGGCATTGGATGCTTTCACTAAAAATTTATACTTACCGCCTTTCAAATGACGATAGTTCGCTATCCGATTGTTGGCGCTGGTGTAAACCCAGTCTTTATCCACGCCTTCCAACTTATAAGCAAATCGATTTTTTCTCGGACCGGAAAAATGAAGAGCGGTAAATTCGATAAGAATCGAATTTTGATCGTAATTCAGATTCAATGATTTTAAAAAGGGAACGGAAACGTTTAATCCGGAGGCATTGACTTCTTCCCAGTCTTTATTATTAATTTTAATTCTTGTAACGGACACCGTGGGAGGAATTTTATTGATTGTAAAATTATCAGGATTAAAAAACGTTAGTCCCCGGACGCCGCCGAAATACAATATACCCCGATCATCTTTGAAATAAGCTCCGAAATTAAATTCATTACTTTGCAACCCGTCATAAAAATCAAAAATCCGAATCGCTTTATTGGTATCCTGTTTTAAAACGGAAGGATTAATCTGAGAAAGCCCCTTATTGGTGCTTATCCATAAATTCTTTTGTTTGTCTTCCAAAATACCGTAAATAACATTGTTCCGCAGACCTTCCTTAATACCTACATGAAATTCCTCTGAAGTTTTCGGGTTAAAACTATGAAGTCCCTGTCCGTAAGTTCCGATCCATATCATTCCGTTTTGATCGACAAATATGGAATAAATAGCCGAACAAAGCTTATTCAGTTCACTCTTCTCGGGAAAGACAAAATCCAAGACATCGTCGTTAACATAGTATTTTAGTAATCCATGTCCGTAAGTCCCGATTAACAAATTGCCGTCCGAATCTTCTTTAATATCCGTTACAAATAAGGTATTGCCGTTTATGTTTATTCCGGATTTTAAGTTGATGCGCTTAAAAATCTCTTTTTCGGGATCAAAACGGAACAGACCGCCATATTTTAACCCCACCAATATCTCGCCGTTTTTCCGAAGATAAAGTTTGGTAATAACATTTTTTTGAGAAAATTGTTTGTAGGGACGAAACGTACTTATTTTAAAAGCGGATAAATTTATTTTATTCAATCCGTCATAGGTACCAACCCATAAATTTTGCCGATTATCTTTAATGATGCAGCGAATATGATTATTGGAAATCGAATTTCCGCTTTTTCTCTGTTTAAAATGACGAAAACGATTTGTTTTTAAATTCAGACGGTCCAAGCCGTCATCAGTTCCGATCCACAGAATATCCCTTCCATCTTTGTAAATCGCATAAACAAGCGGATTCGAGAGGCTGTTTTTGCTTTGGCTGTTATAAAGAATATTAAAAAAACCGCCTTTTTGCGGATCGATGTAATTGACTCCGGCGTCGTGCGTGCCAACCCATACAATCCCCTGACGATCCTGAAATAAAACCGTAAGACTGCGGCTGGATAAACTGCCGGTTTTGTTTTCGTCTTTGTACAAAGAGAACGTTTCGTCCGAGCGATTGAAGACCAAAAGACCTTTATTGGAAGCTATCCATAAATTTTTATCGCCGACCGGAAGGATGGCTGAAAATTCAATCGTGTTTGCTCTTAAGGCTTTCAGGATTTTCGGAGTGTAATTTCTGTTCCGCTTCTTTTTCAGATCAATCTTTAAAAAATTATCCTGTGTCAAAAGCCAAACAACGGAATCCGATTGAACATAAAAATCAATGATTCTGCCCAGTCTGGGACTGGTAGTCCAAACCGAAATTAAATGTGAATCTTTGTATTGATGCAATTCGGCGGCGCAAGCAATCCAGATTTTTCCGTCGGAGGATTTTTTTATTTGACGAACGCCTTTTTTAACTTCTTTTAACTGTTTTAAACGGTTTCTTGCCACATCGAATAAAAAGACGCCGACGGAAGTTCCCACCAAAAGGCTGTCCGAATTCAATGTCAAAATTTCGTAAACGGTAAATTCATGGTTTAAGGGAGGAGAAAAGACCTTAAATTTGTCCGTTTTGGGATTGTAACGATGCAGTCCCTTGTCCGTGCCAACCCACAAAAATCCCTTTTCATCCACGGTTATTGCGTTAATTCGGTTATTTTGTAAAGAAGTGGAATCGTCGAATTTTTCTTTAAATACTTTTATTTCATATCCGTCAAAACGATTCAACCCATCCATGGTGCCAAACCAAATAAAGTCCTGCTGATCTTGCGCAATAGAAAGAATGGTGTTTTGTGATAATCCTTCGAGCGTATTCAGTTGATTAAAAAAGAGAGTTCGACCACCCTTAGCCGGCAATATCAGAAAGAAATTAAGAAAAAGAAGAATCGTAACAATACCCTTGCAACTCTTCATAGAATAATTTCTGATTTTGTTTTCCTTTATTTATTTACAGATTCTATTTTCGGATAAAACTTATAAGCCTTTAATTTCAATAGCGATAAAAGTCAAATTTACTATTGGCAAACCCGCCGGAAATTAATTTTCGCTTATTTTATTTCAAATATTCGTGATATTAATCGCCATTCTTATCCGCAATCTATTACTCTTTGTGACCTGAAACGGATTGTGAATTTTAAAATCAGATCATTCGGCGATCCGCTTTAACTTCAAAAACGCCAACTAAAAATTACCTTTTAAACCGCCGAAATAAATCCGCTAATAAAACCAGGTGATTTACAAAATTCCTCTGAAAAAAATCTTTTTTTATTTAAACATAAGCATAATCAATTTCTAAAAAACGTGTATCTTTATCTATGTTTACACATCAAAATACAGTGAAATCCGGAGTCAGTTAAAGAGAGGGGGTACTATGGAGAATCGTGAGCTGGAAATGATTATTAAGAATGTCAAGGAAGTCCTTAAAAAATTAAATTTGCAGGACGGCGATATTTTGTTTCACGCCGACGAGAATTACAGAGTAAATGTTTCACCCTACCGGATGACCATGGAATTAAGATTTCCGGAAGGAATTCGAAATATGAAGGACTAATTTCTTTATTTGTCATTACATGGGGGTATTATTTCCCCCTTTTCATTTATTCATACCTGCCGGACGCGAAAAAAAAACCGCAAAGCTCTCAAAGGATTCACAAAGTACACAAAGAAAATTTTCTTCTGTTTTTTAATTATGTCTCAAGAAGAATGGAATTTTGCTACTCATCACCCGTCACGTCTTTGTAGTTAATTCGTTAAGCGTTAAGGGTATAAGAGTTAAGCGGCTTCTCCAGCACCTCAGCACGTCAAACCAGCGTAACGGCTTTCCGCATTCTGCTTTCTGATAGCTTTCGTCTTTTGTCTTACTTATCAGGTTATTCGTTAAGCGTTAAGGGTGTAAGCGTTAAGCGGCTTCTCAAGCACCCCAGCACGTCAAACCGGCGTAACGGCTTTCTGCATTCTGCTTTCTGATAATCTTTTTCTTTTGTCATACTTATCACGCATCTCGCATCACGCGTCACTCTGTTACTTTGTAACTTTGTCACTCGTTATTTGCAACCTTCAACTCATCACGCATTACGCATCACGATCTTGTTAAATATCGATTTATTCAGAATTTAAGACCTCCCTTTTGATTTCCCCCCTTCAAAGGGGGGAACGCCGAAGGCAAGGGGGGTCTTTGCTCAAACTGCACAATATCTGAATTTTACAATGTTCCTCATCGACCGGGTTTTGTTTTGAATTTCTGTCATTCGGTAATTCGAATTTGTTTCGGATTTCGATATTCGAATTTCGGATTTATGTATTTCTTCCTCAGTCCGTTTTGTTACTTATTCGTTAAAATTGTAATCGTTAACCGTACCTCTCTGACTCACTTATCACGACAGGTTGTGGTCACGGCTTTCCGATAATCTTTTGTATTTTGTCTTTTGTCTTTTGTCCTTTGTCCTTACCTGTTACTCATCACGCATTACGCGTCACGCGTCACGTCTTTTCACCCTTGCCCTGAAGGGCAGAAAAAAAGAGGTGTCACATTTTCCCAGCAATAAATTACTGGGCTACTATCATTTAATTCCTACGGAATTAATAATTAATAGTATTTGAATTCACCCTCTAAAAACCATGTTTTGTCATTTGGATCCCGCCAATGCAGTAGAGAAATCTTATTACTCAGATAAAGCAAATAGATTTCTCTTAGCTTCGCTCATCGAAATGACAAACACTTGTTACTTTGTCACTCGTTACTTGCAACCTTCAACTCATCACGCATTACGCGTCACGCGTCACGTCTTTTCACCCTTGCCCTGAAGGGCGGAGAAGAAGAGGGGGGACACTTATTCCCAGCAATAAATTACTGGGCTACTATCATTCAATTCCTACGGAATTAAAAATTAATAGTATTTGAATTCACCCTCTAAAAACCATGTTCTGTCATTTGGATCCCGCCAATGCAGTAGAGAAATTTTTTTACTCAAATAGAACCAAAAGATTTCTCTTAGCTTCGCTCATCGAAATGACAAACACTTGTTACTTTGTCACTCGTTACTTGCAACCTTCAACTCATCACGCATTACGCGTCACGCGTCACGT
>JAJRSN010000239.1 GCA_024278715.1 Calditrichota bacterium | reverse complement strand
TCATCCAGCCTACCGGAGTTTCGGCGTCGCCGTTAAAAACTCCCATTACCCAGCCTTCTGCTGTGTTGCAATAGATATTGTCGAACCAGACAGTTCCGGTGGCGTTCTTGCCCATCAACAGTTCGATATAAACTTCTTCGGGGGTTCCGCCCACAAACAGAGTGTCTTCAACCTTGGACCATGGCTTGCTGGCTACGCTTTGATCCACTTCTATTATCTTTTCGGCGATCAAACTTCCGCCAGAATAAAATGAATAGCGGACGTAGATTTTTTCGTCGTCATTGGCAGGACTGGTGTTCACGCCCTCGGTTTTGACAAAAAAGCTCAGATTGTACAGTTTGTTTGCGCCCTCTGTGTTGGCGCGATTCCAGTACAGATCGGCATTATTCACACTCTTCCAACCCACAACATCGCTTGTGGCTGTCGCTTTGCTGATCTTGAAAGAATATTCGCTGGGATTATCGCCGCTATATGCAGCCGTATCGCTCGCCCAGATGGCGTAAGTCCCGTCGTCGTTTACTCGATTCCAGAACGCGGGTTCTCTTGTTTCCAGATCGCCGTTAACCAACAGGTTAGTGCCCGCTAACAGCAATCCCGGAACTACTAATAAAATTAGTAAAATAGGGGAAAGGTAATTAAAGCGCTTCATATAGCCCTCCTTTATTTGGTTAGTTTTAGGTGGATTTATTGTTGGTTTGAATTATCAAATATTTTTCAAACACACCCCAACTAAATTCTCTCAAAATAAAATCAAAGAACCCGGCCTGTCTCCTTGATTGCGGAGAAAAACCGCTTATTTTTTCAAAGGAGAAGTTGATTTTCTTAAAACCAATTCCACGGGAACAAGAACTTTTTTGTTTTTGCGGACTTTATTTGCCAGAACCTCGCGCATCAAACGCATGGCTTCAATTCCCAAATCAAATTTCGGCACGGCAATCGTTGTTAACGGCGGGTCCTGAAATACATCGCTTTCGATATCGTCAAATCCCACAACGCTAACCTGATCGGGAATTTTTAAACCCCGTTTTCTGAGACATTCCATAGCGCCGATAGCCATGGCATCATTACAGGCAAATAAAGCGGTAAATTTAATATCGCGATCCAACAACGAACATACGGCGTGCAAGCCGCTTTCTTTGCCGGTCGCTTCTTCACTGGTAATTACCAATTCGGAACGATAACGGATACCATGCTTTTCCAGCGCCATTTTGTAACCGATGTATCGTTCATTAATACTGGGATGCTCAATATCGCCGCCGATAAAAGCGATCTCTTTATGTCCCAATTTAATCAAATGTTCGGTCGCCACCATTCCGCCAAGAATATTGTCGATCAGAACAGCGGAATAATCTCCCTTGGGAGGATAATAATCGATAAAAATGAAAGGCATATTATAATGATTAAGTTTTTCAACGAGGAGCTGAGGAACCTTTCCGGCAACAATAATCCCGTCAACACTTTGCTGAGTGACAAATCTGGGCAGAGAGTTCTCTTCGGTGAATTGAGTAGGAATGGTAGTCAATAACACAAAATGACTTGATTCGCGGGCTTCGAATTCGGTGCCTAAGAAAATACGCGTGTAAAACGGTTCGGTTCGTAAAAAATGGTCTTCGGTGAGAATAAAACCGATATTTCCGGTTTGCTTCATAACAAGACCGCGCGCTAATTGCGAGGGCTGATACTCCAATTCATGGATGGCTTTTAGAACCCGTTTACGTGTTTCAACGGAAATACGCCTGTTATCATGCAATACCAGAGAGACCGTTGCCGTAGAAACACCGGCTTTGCGGGCTACATCTTTAATGGTTACCCTCATAGAGACCTTAGTTAAACGTTTTACTTTTTGTTAATATATAATGCAAAATATCGCATGTCAAATTTTTTGTGACCTATCTCCCAAAATAGCCGTTTTTTCCCAAAAAACAGCCGTATTATCGCAAAATATCTCCGATCATAACAGTTCTGCGGACTTTGCGAAATCTCTAAAATCCGTCTATTAATCACTTTTTTGAAAATTCTTCTTCATTTCGTTAATCGTTTAACTAAAAATTACACTTAATTAAAGAATGTCGATTTTCGCAGCAAATAAAAAGCAAAATAATATTAATTACGACAACGCTTATTCTGATCGTCCCGGCGGATAAAGGATAACACTTCTCGGGTAAATATTTAACGAAGCTGCAAAAAAATCAAAAAGCCGGTTCCTGTGAACCGGCTTTTTAATCAATGGCTTATGCAAAGGTTATTCCGCGGGAATCAGAGTAAAGTTTTGAATGGTCGCCTGCCCTTTGGTTACGCTTACATTGAATGCTTCTTGTTGTTGGTAATTTTCTTTAATTGCGGTTACTTTGTAAGTGCCTTCGCGCAAACCCAAAATCTTGTAAAATCCCCTGTGATTTGTAAATGCATGGGTCACAACTGTATCCTGTTCAACCTGAATTTGGACGTCCTCCAGAGCGGTTCCTGTGGTATCGCTGACCAGACCAATGATGCTGCCCGCTTTTCTGAGAAAAACCGCGCGAATAACCGGACGGAAGATAAAACCGGGGAAATTCTGATGCCATTTACCTTTGACCATAAACGATTTGCTTACATCAAAATCGAGCAGAATTTCGGATAATTGTCCGCCTTCCACTTCCAGAGGAGGATCGATAAAAATTTTAATGCCCGTGCGGGCGCCGCTGGGAACTTTTAAAGTCATCACCGCGCCGTTTTTATATTTGACGCTCGCCGAATCAACGCGTATGCGAATCAGATTGTAGGTTCCAGCCGGCACTTCCGCTTCCGGCAAATCTTCGGTTTCTCCGTTTCGCAATGCCAGAAGATTGACGGTCTTGCGTCCTTCCCATACGGTGATAAACGGTTTTCCTTCAACGCTGTCGGCTCGCCGCATATCGATTTTGGTGATGGTAACATTGGCTTCTTCAATCCATTTTACAGGAAAAGGCGAATCGGTAATTTTAATGGTCAACTTTCCCTGATCAACCGCCGACGTGCCTTCATCCGATTTTTCACAGCCGGTAAGGCTAATCCCGACCACAAGCAAAAGTGCGATAAAAAGCTGGAATAAGGGATTAAATTTTGCGAACATGATAACCTCCTTTATATTTATTTTACTTTTTCCGTTTATATTTCAGAATACGGATTTAATACAAAATACCAATGATCACAATCACAGCGATTTCTCCGACTACACACATTTTAATTTATTCGGTTATTTTAATTTTAAGATTAAATATGCGGCGAAAGATCGATTAAAAGTAGCCAAAATTTTTTCCGCCAAAACGTAACGCTACGGAAAATCGGGCGGATTCATTATCTTTCCAGCAGAGCTGCTTTACCCGTTTTGAACAGATCGGAAAGGACCCGGACAAAATGCCTTTTTCTCTGGACGCTCAAACATAACAAGCTTACAATTTATTCATTATTGCGTAAACGCGGTTCGTCGCACTCTTCGTCAATAGTAAACCGATCGGCGTCTTTCCAGACCGGGAATTTTTGACGGAAGTTATTTAGCTTTTCCATGGATAGGCGGACGGTTATCATTGCTTCCTTCTGCGACAAATGTTCCAGCACATTCCCCACAGGATCGATGATCATCGAATCGCCGAAGTATGAAACGCCATGACCATCAGTACCTATCCGATTAACACCGATCACATAAGCCTGATTTTCGGCGGCGCGCGCTTTTAAAAGGGATTGCCAGGCGTCCGCCCTGCGCTGAGGCCAGTTAGCCACATAAATCGACAAATCGTAAGTTAGATTTACATTGCGGCACCACACGGGAAAACGTAAGTCGTAGCAAATAAAGGGACGAATACGCCAGCCGTTCAATTCAACCGTAAGCAGCTTTTTGCCGGCGCCGTAAACCTTGTGCTCTCCCGCCATACGGAACAGATGGCGTTTATCGTAGCTGAACAGTTCGCCCGTGGGTTTTACCCAAATCAAACGATTAAAAAATTTATTCCCCTCACGAATGATTAAGCTACCGGTCAAATCCAAACGATGTTTTTGCGCTATGCTTTTCATCCACTCAACGGTCGCGCCGTTCATTTCTTCCGCCCATTGAGCTGCTTCCATCGTAAAACCGGTTGTGAACATTTCGGGCAGCACAACCAAATGCGTGGGATGATTTAACGCGTTTATTTTTTCTTCGAACATGGAACGATTGTACTCGGGACTCTGCCAGCGCAAATCAGTCTGAATTACGGTAACATTTAAATCTTGCATAAACGCTCCGCCGCAGTAATCAATGTTTCATCCTTCTTGGCAAAACAAAAACGAACAATCTTATGCCCCGCCGAATCGTGGTAAAACGGCGATAACGGAATGGCAGCCACGCCGTGTTTTTTAATCAATTCCATCACAAATTCCGTGTCGTTCTTTTGACTGATTTTAGAATAATCCGCCAATTGAAAATAGGTTCCTTTGCAGGGAAGAACCTCAAAACGGGATGAATCGACGGAGCGGCGAAACAGATCGCGTTTTTTCTGATAAAATGCAGACAACGCAAGGTAATCATCCCGATCCTTTAAAAAATCGGCGTAAGCCCATTGAACGGGTGTGTTTACCGCGAATGTGATGAACTGATGGATTTTGCGCAATTCTGAGGTTAGCGGCTCCGGGGCGGCGCAATAACCGATTTTCCAGCCGGTTGTGTGGTATGTTTTCCCGAAGGAACTGACCAAAAACGTGCGTTTCCGCAGCTCGGAATGGGTCGCCAAACTCAAATGTCGGAAACCGTCAAAAACAATGTGTTCATAAACCTCATCGCTGACAATCAAAACGGATGTTCCGTCCACAATTTCTGCCAATTCCCGCAGATCGTCTTCGTTCAGAATCGAACCGGTGGGATTGTGCGGCGAATTAAAAATCATTAGCTTTGTT
>JAJRSN010000014.1 GCA_024278715.1 Calditrichota bacterium | reverse complement strand
GTACCACGCTCATCCCGCCTCGCTTGCTCCCATCGACTATCACATTGACGATGATTTTGAAATACCCGACGGTCAGGCTCGTGATGATTATTACGGAATCGGCGGTTATCCGACAGCAATTTTTAATGGAACTCACCGCAGGGTGGGCGGAGCGACTTACGATTCCGACTGGATTCCCATCTATAATGATTACGAAGCAATTTATCAGGATTGCAAACAGGAGTTAACGCCTTTTCATCTGGAATTAAGCTTTACGGAAAACGGTTCAACGATTATCGGAGATCTTAACACAACCTATCTCACTCCGTCTTATTACAAATATTACAAATTATTTTACGTGTTAACCGAATCGCATATTGCCTACAACTGGCAGACCGAAATGGATTCTTTGCAGTTTGTCGCCCGCGCCATGTACCCGGATGCCAACGGGAAATCTTTTTACGAAGGCAGTACGTTCCCGACCGAAAACATGGTCGTAAACGACACCATTCATTTCACTATTCCCTCCGGTGTGGTGAAGGAGAATTGCGACCTGATAGCATTCATTCAGGATACCCGCAGTAAAGAAGTAATGGGCGCGGATAGAGTTAATTTAGGGAATCCGCCCAGTGCATTGGAGGAAAATGAGAAAAACTTGGTAGCGGACGCTTTTCAATTAAAACAAAATTACCCAAATCCGTTTAATCCGAGTACCACTATTTCTTATTACTTACCGCAAAGCGCTCCGGTTGTTCTGACTGTTTTTGACAATCAGGGCAAAAAAATTCAGACTCTGGTCAAAAAAACCGAAACCCGCGGCTGGCATCAAATTAATTTTGGCGCGGACGGTTTAGCCTCCGGAGTATATTATTATCGGTTGGAAACTCCGAAGTTCAGTAAAACTCAAAAGATGTTGCTGCTGAAATAAAGAGCGGTAGTTTTCCGTTCCGGCGACGACAGCGGGAACGGATCTCTTTTTATTATTCCGAAGAAATTCAGTAAAACGCGGAGAGAATAATGAAGACTTTTCTCAAATTATTGATTTTGATATTTGCTTTTCAAACAGCAAACGCAAATACCTTTTGGATTGATATTCACGATTCGACCAAAACCGTTACTCCCGGCGAATCCGTGACCCTCGAAGCCTACATTCACAACCTGAGCGATCAGGGAATTGTATTTATGGCTACAAGGACAACTAATGACATTCCGGATGACTGGACGACCACCATTTGTCTTGGAAAAACCTGCTATTCTCCTTCCACCAATCAGGCAGTGGAAAGTATTGCAGCGGGTGACAGCCTTTTCTTTGACATCACGTTCAATACATCCGAGAATCCGGGTTACGGCGAGGCGCTGATGGTTTTTACCGACGTTGGCGCAGGCGTTTCCGATTCCGTGTTATTTTCCGTCACTTCCGAGTTACAGCCGGCATTTTCAGTGTTTTTTGACGATACACTCTCGAGCGGAAAAGCCGGGGAAGAATTGGCGGATTACGGAACGCTGTACAATTTAACCGATTCTCTGATTACAGTTTACGTAGTGCGGGAAAATGAAAATCTGCCCGCCGGCTGGTCAACTTCGCTCTGTTTCGATACCTGCGCAACTCCGGAAATTGACACATTAACGGCAGCGGTTGAAGCCGGCGACAGTTTGGAATTTAGCGTTCACTTTTTTACCGGAGATGATGCCGGTCAAGGCTACGTTGATTTATCGATTTTTGTTGAGGGAAGTCCGGACACTTTTTTCCAAACGTTGCACGCCGAAACTCAATCAACGGATATTGCCGGCGCAGCAACTTTTAATCCCGGAGAATTTTATTTGTTCGGAAATTTTCCCAACCCGTTTAACAACAGCACATCCATCCGATTTTACGCTCCGGCTAAAATTTTGAGCACAACGCTTTCGGTATTTAACGTATCGGGGCAACTCGTGGCGCAAATCAGAAAGGGAGCAACCGGCGCCGGAGTGCACACCATTCGTTTTAATGCGCAGGAACTTTCGAGCGGTTTGTATTTTTACCGAATTTCCGTCAGGAGTTTAAGCGGACAGGTGAATTCGGGAACAGGCAAATTTCTGCTTATTAAATAATTTTTGTTAACGACTCAAAAATCGGGGAAATGATTATGTTGAAAAAACTACTCCTGTTTTTAATACTTATTCCGTTTCTGAATTTTGCTCAGGATTTTTCGCAATTCGAATTAAACGATTTACAAGGAAACACCTTCCGGTTTAAGGAAAACCTGAATCACGACGCCACGGTGATCACCTTTTGGGCGACATGGTGTCTGCCTTGTTTAAAAGAGCACCCGACTCTGCAGCAAATCAAAGAAAAATACAAGGATAAAGACGTTCAAATTATTGCCATTTCGGTCGATTCACCGCGCAGCATGGCAAAAGTCAAAAGTTATTCGCGCTCGCATAAATATGACTTTGTTTATCTTGTCGATCCCGATAGGGAAATGGCGTCGCAATTGTTAGTAAACGACGTTCCGCAAACTTTTATAATAAATAAGAAAGGCAAGGTTGTTTATCAGCATACAGGTTATCGCAAAGGCGACGAACTGGAACTGGAAAAAGAACTGCTCAAACTTTGGGACGAAACAAAAAAACAGGATTAAATCATGCTCTATTTCCGGCGGCTTTTTCTTCTTTTAATGATTGTCACTCAATGGGCATTCGGACAGATAAGCTTTCGAAATCAACTGGAATTTACGCACTGGCAATCCCGTGATTTGGATATTCTTGAAAACTGGACAGATGTAACTTATCAAAGAGACTGGCTACAAATCGGGGGACGGTTCGAGATCAACAGACCTCCGGATCCTACCATTTTCCCTATTGACACTCTGTTGAAACGATATGAACTAACCTATTTGTACGCGCGAATTCGCTCCAGGCATTTCGATTTAGTTGTCGGGAATTTTTACACCATGTTCGGACGAGGATTAACGTTGCGCACTTATGAAGACCGCAATTTACGGGTTGACAATAATCTGCAGGGGATTAAAGTTGATTTTAAACAAAAGAATTTCAAAATCCAGGTTTTAAGCGGCAGGATGCGCGATTTGTACAATCGTCGCAAAGAATGGCTTTCGGGTCTGGACGGCGAAATTAAGGTATGGTCTTCATTAAAACTCGGTTCCAGTTATCTGTACCAGCATAATCCGCAAAATTCTGACAGACAAAAAGGCTTGTGGTCCGGAAGAGCAAGTTACAGCCGCGATAATTTTGATATTTACGCCGAAATCGCCAGACCGCAATGGTACAAGGCTTTTAGCTATTATGTGGCTTTAAACGCTTTCGGAACGGACTGGAACATGGTTCTGGAATTAAAAGACTATGATCACATCTCTTTCCGGAACGCTTACCAAACCGAATACAATGCGGCGCCTTCTTTGACGAAGGAACATGCTTTTTCCATCCTGAATCGTCATCCGCATTTTTTAGACCAGAATGACGAGAGGGGATATCAGTTTGAATTTAATTACAACTTGTCCCCGAACAAACAGCTGATTTTTAATCACAGTCAAACTTTTACCCATGACAGCAAGAGGATTTACCAGGAATTTTACGGCGAGTTTATCCACTATTGGCGTGACATTGCCGAATATCATCTGGTTATTGACCGCACTTTTGATTTTTCCACAAACACCGAAAATATTACGCCGTTATTTGACGGATTTTTAAATTTGACAAGCCGCGACCAGCTACACTTCAGTCTTCAGCACCAGCATGTAAAAAATCGTTTTGACAAAAGCGAATACGACAACGAACTCGTTCTTGTAGAGTATTCCCGTTCGCCCTGGGTCAGCTTTGGATTAGTGGGCGAATACACGAATCAATACAAAATCCGGAATATTGAACTGGATCGTCATCAATGGTTGTACGGTCAGGTTTCTTTCAATTTCTGGCGTAATCAGCGTCTTTCGATTCTTTACGGTTCTCGGAGAGAGGGTTTTATTTGCGTCGGCGGAATTTGCCGTTACGAACCGGAATTTGAAGGGATCGAGATCAAATTGATCAACCGTTTTTAAGCATAATGAATAATGGGTTATCGACATTTGTTCCATTTTTGTTAAAATAGGTTTTTAAGCGAGCAGGGTTACTGGTTTCTGGTTACTCGTCACGCGTCACGTTTTTGTAGCCTGTAAGTTTTTGTTTATTCTGTGTTAGAGACCCCCCTTTTAATTTCCCCCCTTTACAGGGGGGAACGCCGAAGGCAAGGGGGCTTATTTTCAATCAGAACTATTAATAAACTTAAAATCCGAAATATGGTTACCGGTCTCCGGCTTCT
>JAJRSN010000238.1 GCA_024278715.1 Calditrichota bacterium | reverse complement strand
GACAAAGAGCACATCAAACCGATGCTCGCTTTGGCATTAAAATCGGGCGGCGAAAAAGAACAACAGCAAGCCTTAAAAGCAGTGGCTGAAGCCGCGCGTAGAACCAAAAGCGAAACACCGTTAAAAAAACAATTGCAAACCATTTACCCATCGGCAGCCGATTCACAAAAAATCGCGATTTTAAAGCTGTGTAAAAAAATGGGCGGCAAATCATATTTTGAATTGGTAGCCAACGCCTTAAACGCGACATCGCCCGTCGTGAAAAATCAAGCGCGGGAAATACTCTTAAAATGGCAGGACGACGCGGCATTACCGGCTTTACTCGAATTTGCCCGCAAAAACCGAAACAACAAAAAAAGCGTTTTAGCCGTCCGCCAAAGCGTGCGCATCATTCGTCAAAGCGGAATGGCGGCGGAACGCGCTTTTCTTTATTTACAAAAACTAATGCCTTTGGCGAAAGACGTTTCCGAAAAGCAGATGATTATTTCCGCCCTCGGGCAATTTCCCGTCTTCCCTGCCGTCCGCTTTCTTTCTTCTCTGCTCGATCACCCGGAACTCAGCGGCGCGGCTTTTAACGCCCTCAACCAAATCGTCGCCCGGCAAAAGGTCGATTCGGACCTTTCGCCAAAGGAAATCTATCTGGCAACCCTCGAGGGGCAGGCATCGGAAGCGGTCCGCCAAATGATCGAACGGCAACGAAATCTCAATAAACCGCCGGAAGGATTCGAAGCTCTTTTTAACGGCAAAGACTTAAGCGGTTGGCAGGCGGTGGCTTATTCTCCCTTGCAAAAGCGCACATTGCCCGAATTTAAACTGGACAGCTTACAAAAGGCGGCTGATCGAGAAGCCAAAAAGCACTGGCTGGTAAGCGACGGGGTTTTAATGTTCGACGGCAGCGGTTATTTAGGTCTGCAAACCAAACGCGAGTTTAAAAATTTTGAACTGCTTGTTGACTGGAAAATCGAAAAATTCGGTGACAGCGGCATCTATTTGCGCGGCTGCCCGCAGGTGCAAATTTGGGACCCCGCCCAGTGGAAGGTCGGTTCGGGCGGATTGTACAATAATCAAAAAAATCCGCGCAACCCGCTGAAAACCGCCGACAAACCCACCGGACAGTGGAATCGTTTCCGGATTATCATGCGCGGCGAACGGGTAACGGTGTATTTGAACGATGTTCTTGTTGCGGACAATGTGATTCTGGAAAATTACTGGGAACGCGACAAACCCGTTTACGAACTAGGTCCCATTGAATTGCAGGCGCACAATTCGCCGCTCTATTTTCGGAATATTTTTATTCGCGAATTGCCCGACGAACCGCCTCTGTTTAAAGGTCCTTTGTTTAACGGCAAAAATACCGACAGTTGGAAGGTTATTGGCAATAAACCCGAAAGCTGGCGGGTTAAAGACGGAATTCTTTACACAAGCGGCAAGGGCGGCGGCTGGATTTCGACGGTGAAGGAATTCGGCGATTTCAAACTTTCACTTGAATTCCGGGTTCCTTCCGGCGGCAATAGCGGAGTATTCATCCGTGCGCCGCATCGCGGCGATCCCGCTTACACGGGGATGGAAATTCAGGTTTTGGACGATTACGCGCCCGTTTACGCAAACTTAAAGCCATGGCAGTACACCGGCAGCATTTACGGCGTTCAGGCGCCTTCTCGACGCGTTACCAAAAAAGCCGGCGAATGGCAAAAAATGGTTATCACCTGCCGGGGAGCGCGCGTTACCGTTGAACTGAACGGCGAGAAAATCAACGACGCCAATCTGATCGATTACATGTATCTTGAATCGTCACATCCCGGACTAAAACGGAGAAAAGGATTTATCGGTTTGCAGAATCACACTTCGACGGTGGAGTACAGAAATATTTATCTGGAAGAACTGCCGAAAGAATAGAACTTTTTAAACAGAGTTACGCGAAATACGGATTCTTTTTCAACGCGGGCGGAAGGCATAAAAGCGAAGTTATCCCTTTAATAGTATCGGCAGATCGCTTGGTCGCTGCGCTGCTCGCGATGACAGCATGCTGGTCATGGTCGAAATGAAAAAAGGATCAATTTTGCAAAGCTCTGAATTTTTTTGTAATAAAGGGAGTACAAAGCATGAGAACTATTATCGGGATATTTTTTATGGCGGCAATACTTTTGGCTCAGAATCCGGATTTTAGCGTGAAAGAACATCCCCCGACGGACGCGGTCAAGCCCTGGCGTCTTTCCATGCAATTGTGGACCTTTCACAAATACACCTTTGAGCAAGCGCTTGAAAAAACCTTTCAACTGGGGATTTCCTGGGTCGAAGCCTATCCCGGGCAAAAATTGAGCGACAAATTTCCGGATCTGGTTTTTGATCACAATCTTCCGCCAGCCTATCGCAAATTGGCGAAACAATGGTTAAAAGAGCGCGGTCTGCGGCTGGTCAACTACGGCGTGGTCGCTCTGCCCAACGACGAAGCAGCCTGTAGGAAGGTTTTCGATTTTGCCAAAGAGATGGGCATCGAAACCGTTGTTTCCGAACCGCCCGAAGAAGCACTAAATTTGGTGGATCGTCTGGCGCAGGAATACAAAATCAAGGTGGCGTTTCACAACCATCCCAAACCGTCGCGTTACTGGAGTCCCGAACTTGTATTAAAAGCTGTTTCCGGGCGCAGTTCGTACCTGGGCGCCTGCGCCGACATCGGTCACTGGGCGCGCTCGGGCATTAAACCTATCGACGCGCTGAAAAAATTAAAGGGCAGAGTTATCAGTCTGCACTTTAAAGACCTGAACGCATTCGGCGACAAAAAAGCCCACGACGTTCCCTGGGGTAGCGGAACTTCCGATATTCCCGCGATTTTGCGTTTTTTGGCTGAACAAAAATTCTCCGGCGTTTTTTCTATTGAATACGAGTACAACTGGACTTCATCCGTTCCCGAAATTCGTCAGTGCATCGACTTCTTTAATCAGCAGGCGCAAAAGTATTTTCCGCGGCAATGGAAGCCGTTGTTTGCAAGAGACCTGAGCAACGCCGTAATGAACAAAGAAAGCTGGAAATTAGAAGACGGGGTTCTCACATTATTAGGCAGCGGGAACATCTGGACCAAAAAGCGCTACGGCAATTTTATTCTCGATCTGGAATTTAAACTGGCGCCGGAGACCAATAGCGGAGTGTTTTTACGAACGGGCAGCATCGAGAATTGGCTGCATACCGCCATCGAGGTTCAGGTTCTTGATTCTTACGGCAAATGCCCTCCGGATAAGCACGACTGCGGCGCCATTTTCGATTGTCTCGAACCGTCCGCAAACGCGGTAAAAAGACCCGGCGAATGGAACAGATATACCATTTTTTGCCGGGACAACAAAATCAATGTGGTTTTAAACGGAGTACCGATTATTGACATGGATTTGAATCTCTGGAGCGAAGCCCACAAAAATCCCGACGGAACGCCAAATAAATTCAACACCGCTTACAAAGACATGCCGCGGGAAGGGCATATCGGTTTGCAGGATCACGGGCATCCGGTCTGGTATCGGAATTTAAAAATATTGACGTTGGACTGAACGCGGATACGATCAGCGGAACAAAAATAAAACAAGTTTTAATTGAACGATTTTACTAACGGTAATCGGCGTAAAAAATTTTAAAATTATCAACAATCAAATATAAGGGAACCTATGAACCGGGATCAAAACGAAAACAAAACCATTAAACGCCGCGAGTTCATGAAAACAGGGGCAGCAGTGAGCGCGGGTATTTTATTCGCCCCGATGCTCATGACTCATGCCAGAGCCAACGACAGCAACGATCTTAATGTGGTATTGATCGGCGCCGGAGCCGAGGGAAGCGTGCTGTTAAACGCCTGCCTGAAAATTCCCAACATTCGTTTTAAAGCCGTTTGCGACATCTGGGAAAAGTACAATTTAAGGCGGTCGGTGCGCCTGTTGAAAAAATATCGTCACGACGTGCGGGGCTATGTGGATTATCGGGAGCTTTTGGCGAATGAGAAAGATATCGATGCAGCCATTATCGCCACGCCCGATTTCTGGCACGCGCCCCATGCCGTCGCCTGCATGGAAGCCGGACTGCACGTTTACTGTGAAAAAGAGATGTCCAACACTCTTGAGGGGGCGAGGAAAATCGTGGAGGCGCAGCGCCGCACCGGAAAGTTGGTTCAAATCGGTCATCAACGGCGCAGCAATCCCCGCTATCGCCACAGCTATTTTAAGCTGATCAAAGAAGCTCAGCTTTTGGGACGCATCACCACGGTTAACGGGCAATGGAACCGCTCTGTTCAACCGGATATCGGCTGGCCCGAAAAATACGCCATTCCGGAAAATATTTTAAGAAAATACGGTTTTAAAAACATGCGTCAATTCCGCAACTGGCGCTGGTACAAAGGCTTGGGCGGCGGACCTATCGTCGATCTGGGTTCTCATCAACTGGATATTTACAATTGGTTTTTGGAAAGCACTCCGAATTCGGTCTTCGCAAGCGGCGGAACCGATTATTACGATCCCGCCACACACGAGTGGTACGATTCCGTTCTTGCCACCTTTGAATATAAAACCCGCTACGGGATGGTTCGCGCCTTTTATCAGACTATTACCACCAACAGCAATTTAGGATATTTCGAAGCCTTTATGGGCGATCAGGGAACGCTGCAAATTTCGGAATCGGGTAATCGCGGAGGCGTGTATCGGGAGCAAACTGCGCCTCAATGGGATCGCTGGGTGGAGCTTGGTTATTTGAACGCTCCCAAAGAAGAAGCGCCCAAACCCGCACCCGGTGCGGTGCTGGATGTTCGGGAAACCCTCGCTCCGCCAAAATACGATCTTCCGGTGGTCATGCGCGATCCTTACCACAAACCGCATCTCGAAAACTTTTTCAACGCAGTCCGCGGCAAAGAAGAATTAAACTGTCCTGTTGATGTTGGTTACGAAACGGCTGTTACGGTTCTTAAAGTAAATCAGGCGGTTGCCAGGGGACGGAAGATTTACTACCGTCAGGATGAGTTTATTGTTTAGCGTGAGCGGAAGAGGAGTGAGATAAAAGATTAAAGATTAAAGTCCTTACAAGATTAAAGCTAAAAGTGAAAAATAATGAGTGACAAGGACGTAATGCGTAATGAGTAATAAAAAATACAAAATAAAAAATAAAAAAGGATTGTCAGAAAGCGGGAAGCCGTGACAAGTGACATAGTTACAAAGTAGATTGAAGAGGAAAATCGTAAATCCGAAATTCGAATATCGAAATACGAAACAAATTCGAATGAACGAATGACAGAAATTAAAAACAAAAATTTGTTAACGAGTAATATTCTGAAATTCAGATACTAAGCGATTTGATTAATAAGACCCCCCTTGCCTTCGGCGTTCCCCCCTTCCCGTCTTGCACGGGATAAATTGAAGGGGGGAAATTAAAAGGGGGGATCTTCAACGCAGAATAAAG
>JAJRSN010000237.1 GCA_024278715.1 Calditrichota bacterium | reverse complement strand
TCAAAATAATGCGGATTTTCTCGCGAAACCCTGATCCATCCGTGGTACCCGGACGAGTCCGCGAAAAACCGGTAACGCGGACTGAACGCGCTGTCGCCCTGATTGATTACCCTGACATAAAAGCTCCATTGTCCTGTTTCATTGGGAGCAAAACGGATTTTCCAGGCGTTTTGAGTTTTGAAATTATCGTAAAAGCCGAAAATAGTCCACACGCTGTCCGAAGGCGAACGGAAGAAGGCTGTAACGTCGATCTCTTCCGGATTGTAGGGATTGCCGAACACGGCGTTTTTAATATCAAGCTCGATTTCAATTTTTTCGTAAAGACCCACGGTTTGCGGAGTAATGTTTTTTACATCAACACTAACCTGCGCCCAAAGCGGAAACGCCCATATCACGGACAGAACAAAACAAAGAATACGGCTTCTTTTAATCATCTCGTCTCCTTTTAATCCGAAATTGGCGTTTTAAACCTGTACATATCGGGCAAATCGGAGAGGAATAACGTAAAGTCGTCATTGTAAAAATCCATAAAATCGGGAACGGAAGGATGCCCCGGATAAGGCGCAAAGTGGTGGGTTTTGCTGGCGTTTCGCCACACCGCGCCGTAGGCGATTTTTTTTGCCTGCGAATTGTATTTGATCGGCTGCAGAAAACAACGCGTAAACCAGTTCGGAATTTTCAAATTAGCTTCATCGCCGCTAAACCCGTAATAATCGCCCGCTTCCGTTAATGCCGCTAATTTGTTCTTTTCTTCGGCATACTGAACGGCGTAAACAACCCGCTTCTGAAAACGGCGGATCTCTTCTTCATCCCCGCGCCCGAAGTAAAAATCCAAACCCAAAATATCCACAACATCATCGTCCGGATAGTCGTTCAGATATTCGTCTTTATTCGAAAACTGGTTCCCGTCCGGCGAGAAGGCGTAAATAAAATTTCGCACACCGAGGGTATCCCGTAAATAATGAACCGTAAAACGCCATAATTGAATATATTGTTCTTCGCTGCGATGCCCCTTACCCCACCAGAACCAGTTTCCGTTTTGCTCATGGTAAGGCCTGAAAATAACCGGAATGGTTTCCCCTTTTTCCCCGCGCAAGCGTTTGAAATACCCGGCTAACTTCTTTAGTTTATTCTTGTAAAGCCGGTGGTAATTGCCTCCCGGCAGAATTGAGGTGACCACGTCATAATTGACCGTTTTGGCGTAAAATCCGCGCTTTTCCGGATCGTATTGATGCCAGCAAAAGGTGGTTACTCCGCCGTTCTGATAAGCATATTTAACCTGAAAAGTGTAATGCTCCAAATCATCAGCCGAAGCGTTAAAAATGTGGTAGGCGTCCCAACTGAAAACAGCCGGATAGTCGCCGCTCACATCTTTTACGTCCGAACGGGTGTCCATGCCGCTCCAGCCCACGCCGTAGCCTAACGCTTCGTGCATGCCAAAAAGAAGACGCTCCGAAGAAATGCGTTTTAAATTGTCGTAAAGATAGCGCGTTTGTTTTGTGGCGCGGGTATCCGTTAACTGTTTAAGAGAAGAATTTACCGACGCTTCAAATTCCGTTAAGCCGTCGTAAACCTCATTGGTTACGCTATCGATTTTTGCCTGAGGGGTCGATTTTTCAGCCTGCTTAATAAACCGCGCCGCCCGATTCAGTATCTCCTGGCAGGCATCAAACGCCGGTTGCGGGAACTCTCCCTCGCCTTCGCCCGCTAACGAATTTTTCAACAACGTTTTACCGGTTAAAACAGCCTGATTTAATTCTTCTAACCGAGGATCCAAAGATTGCGGAGATGTCGATTCCTTACAACTCCAAACCACACCGCTAAAAATCAATATTCCCACAATCAATCGCTTCATCTTCATCTCCTTTAATCCGCGGTTTTGTCCGTGCAGCGCCCGGATCAGCCCGCCGCGTTTTTTTAGCAGTCCGCCGTTCTTTACGCTTTAAAGTCCTCACCCCAAAAGAAATAACAACAAAGTCATTTGACACTATCTTATTAAAATCATTTTTTTAATCCGCACAAACGAACCCGCTTTCAGTCTGTAAAAATAAACGCCGCTCGGCAAAGTTTCCGCGTTAAAACGGACGGTGTATTTCCCTGCTGACTGGAACCGATTCACCAAAGTAAAAACCCGCTCTCCCAAAATATTAAAAACCGTTAAATCGATTTTACCCGCTTCGGGAATTTGATAAGAAATTCTTGTTTCGCCGTTAAAGGGATTGGGATAATTTTGCATCAGCCGATACGACTTTATCGGGCGCGATGCGTTTTCGACGCTCAACGCTCCGAGAATTTGCACTTCGGGCGCTCTTTTCTCCGAGAAATAAGCCCATTCTTCTTCGTAATCAATAAGTACCTTGTAAGAAGAAGTGATAAGTTTTAAGTCAAATTTCAGGTCCGCGCTGTCATCGGGCGCCTGGTGCACTTCGACCGATAAAACATTTTTGCCGGTTTTCAGATATTGAAGGTCCTGTTCATCCAAAAGGATTTGCTTTGTGGACGATTCGTTTTGTACAGCCCAGATATCATAACCCGACCCATTTTCCGGCAGATTCACTCGCTCGGCTTCGTGTCCGTTTAAATAGAGAATCGCGCCGTTATCATAAGAAATAATAGCTGCCAACAGCGAAATTTCCGCTTTATTATCTATTGTAAAATCTTTGCGAAAATAAACCGTTCTGGAATAAGAAAGCTCCGTAGCGCCGTCGGTCTGCCCGCTAAAAACAAAAGGTGCCTGCGCGGTTTTCCATTCACTGTAATCATATTTCGGATCAAACCAGTAAACGGGTCGTTGAAGCGTGTCCACTTTTACGTTAATGATCAATGAGGCGTCCGTGGTATTCCCGAACAAGTCCTGCGCGCGGATAAAGATATTGAAATCCGCGTCCTGCCGCGCCAAAAGGGTGGTAGTGTGCTCAAACCTTCCCTGCCCTTTTTCAAACTCAAATTCCATGGAATCAAAAGAGCGGTCTTCAAAATCATATTTTAAAATCGCTTTTTCGTTGGTCGTAACTGTCAGCGCAACCAGAGTGTCTGTCGCCAGAAAGGGAGATTGCGGAAACTTAACAAACTTCGGTGGAAACGTGTCAGCCTGAACAGGCGCGTACATGTCCGGTAAATCGCTTTCGAAAAAGGTGTAGGGATCGTCGTAAAATTTAAGAAAATCGGGAACCGAAGGATGACCGGGATAAGGCGCGAAATGGTGGTTGGTATCCTGATTTCTCCACACCGCGGCATAGCTGTAAAAATTATTAATCGAATCGCCTTTAATGGCGTTCAGCAACACATTGGTAAAAAAGTCGGGAGTGTCTAATCCCTCCTGACCGACTTCGGTTAACGCCGTAAGTTTCAGATCGTTGAGCGCCTGTTCGCCCACCCGGCGCAGACCGATTTTAAAATTTTCCTTATCGACGGAATAAATCACGTCGCCGAAATAGTGGTCAACTCCGTAAATATCGATAAAATCTTCTCCGGGAAAAATTTCTTTGTAATTTTTACCCCAGTTGCTCCGGTTAAGCGAAGGAGAGATGGCGTAAAGCAAATTGTGAACGTTCAGCGAATCGCGCAAATAGGTTACGGTAAACCGCCACAAATCGATATATTGCTGAGTAGTGCAGCGCGTTTTACCCCACCAGAACCAGTCGCCGTTGTGTTCGTGATAAGGTCGGAAAATAACCGGAACGGATTCGCCCTTACTGCCGCGCAGCGATTTAAAAAACAGGGCTACTTTTTTTAACTTCTCTTTGTAGTCCTTGTGATATTGACCTCCGGGCAGGATGGTCTGCACAATGTTTTCATAATCAACGTTCCATGAATAAAACCCACGTCCCTGTGGGTCGTATTGGTGCCAGCTCATGGAAATAACCCCGCCTCTTTCGTAAGCCGAGGTAATCCGGTAACGCACCCTTTCCGGCTCTATATTGCGCGTAACTTTGTACATCTCTTCGCTGTAAAAAGCCGGATAATCGCCGCAGACGTCTTTAATATCGCTGCGGTCGTCGTCGCCGGTCCATCCCACTCCGTAGCCGGTTGCATCCTGCATTCCAAAAAGCAAGGCTTTATCTTTCAGATAATCGAGGTTCAGGTACAGATAGCGCGTTTGAATAGTCGCTCGGTCATCGACCAGGGGAACTTCGGGAGCGTGAACCT
Organism: Calditrichota bacterium; assembly: GCA_024278715.1. Taxonomy (GTDB): domain Bacteria; phylum Calditrichota; class Calditrichia; order Calditrichales; family Calditrichaceae; genus Caldithrix. The sequence continues at coordinate 5,759 of JAJRSN010000237.1, read as the reverse complement.
TAGATTCAAAAACCGAACAGGCGTCGTACAAATTCCAGGCAGCCTCATCGATTTCCTGCTGGGTTAAGTCCGTTTTTTCAAAAACGGCTTCCGCTTCGAGAATGGCGTTCCACAAAACTTGTTTGGAGCCCGAGGGGAACTGACCTTCTTCGGAGCCTTCGACCGAATGCCCATACAGGGCGTGAGCGGCGTTGATCGCTCTTTCCAGATCGGAAATATTCAACAAATCAGCCGCGCGCACGGAATCCGCGATCCGCAGATCATCAAAATAAACCGTTCCGCTGTTCGGCGTGGTGGAACCGCCGTCCAGATAAAAATAGATGCGATTCATTACCCGCGGCGATTGAGCTACAAGCTCAAAGGAATAGGTGTGCCATTGATTGTCCGCAGGCAGCATTGCCTGCAGCCAGTCGTTCGCGCCGCTATCGTAAATGGGCTTTAAGGTCAATTCTGTTGTTACATCCGATTTTACGCGCACGGTTATATAGGGCGTTTTAGTGGCGTCGATTCGCTGGGACGGGGTAAAATTAAAATTATCCCATTCCCAGCTTGAAGACACCCGATGGTAAACAATTTGAAGTGTGCTGTCAACCGAATTCAACTCAAACGTGCGCGCCGCGTCGGAAGGCACTTCCCAGCCGTCTAAATTATTATCGTTAAAATCTTCAACGTAACCGGCGACCTGAGCGTTTGCTTTAAAAGAAATAAAAACAACACACAAAACGAAAAACAAACTGACTTTTAACATTTTTGCTCTTTCTTTCTGAAAAATTTTTAATACCTCCCGATAATCAAATCTTTTGAGAAGTAAGGATTTTTAAATTTTTCCCGATCAACTCATAGCGTTGTTTTACGCAAACAGGAGATCTCAAACCGTCGGCTGGGGTATTTTTGACATAATCGATCAGCCGGTCAACCGAAGACACGGCGACATGAATCCGCGTATCGCTCGAAGCGTAATAAATGTAAATGGTTCCGTCATCGTCCGAAATCCAGCCGTTGCTGAACACAACATTGGAAACATCGCCCACGCGTTCTTCGCCCTGCGGCGCAATAAAATATCCTCCCGGACGAAACGTTACTTTTGAGGGATCGTCGGGAGCCGTCATGTAAAGATAAAGCACATAGCGCAGTCCGGCGGCGGTATTTCGAACTCCGTGCGCCAAATGTAACCACCCTTCGGAAGTTTTAAGAGGCGGCGGTCCCTCTCCGTTTTTTGACTCCTTAATCGTGTGGTAAACCCTTTCATCGATAATTTTTTCTTCATGAATCACAGGATTTGTAATGTCCTCTACCAGTCCCCATCCGATGCCCCCTCCTTTACCGGCTTCGATAAACGATTCCTGCGGACGCGTGTAAAAGGCGTATTTGCCGTCAACAAATTCGGGATGAAGAACCACGTTGCGCTGCTGTTTGGACGGCGTTTTCAGGTCGGGCAGTCTCTCCCAGCGTTTTAGGTCTTTGGTTCGAGCAATTCCCGCCTGAGCTTCAGCCGCCGAAGTATCCCACTCGGGCGCGTCCGGATCTTTGCGCTCCACACAAAAAACACCGTAAATATAGCCGTCTTCGTGCAAAGTCAGGCGCATGTCGTAAACGTTCACGTCCGGCGCATCGGTTTCCGGCAAAAGCACGGGATAATCCCAAAAACGAAATCCGTCGATTCCGCTCTTGCTCTCCGCCACCGCAAAAAACGATTTCCGGTCATAGCCTTCCACACGAACCATTAAATAAAACGTGTCGCCTATTTTGATGGCGCCGGGATTAAAGGTCGCATTCACTCCCAGCCTTTCCATTAGAAAGGGATTGGTCTGCGGATTGAGATCGAAACGCCAGAAAACGGGTACATGTTCGCTGGTAAGAACCGGATATTTGTAGCGATCGTAAAGTCCGTTGTAAAAATCGCTTTTCTCGTTTCTTCGTGAAATCAATTTTTCGTGATCTTCCAAAAGCCGCCGCAGTTTATTTTCGAAGGCATTCATTTCAAACACTTCTCCCGTTAAAATGTGACTTGTTTTTACAACCGCGAGATCAATTCCAGACAGGCGCGGATATTGTGGTAAGGTCCCTTCCATTCGGAAACCTTATAGTTATTTAAATTCGGCACGCCCTTACTGTTCACCTCGTAAAACCATTCGCCGTATTTCCAGTCAACCATGTTTTCTTCGATAAAGCGCCAGCTTTTTTCGAGAAATTCGAGATAGGTAGTATCTTTGGTTAAGCGATAGGCGTTGCAAAAACCGACCGCTGCTTCCGCCTGCTGCCACCACTCCGTGACAGCCAAAAGCAGACCTTCTTCGGTTTTCTCCTTGTAAATTCCGCATTTCGGAGTCATTCCTTCTTTTATCGTCGAATTTACCAGCCTGACCGAAACGTTCTCTCCCTTTTGTCTTAATTTGTCCGCGTCCAGCATATCCAAAGCTTCCATCAAAAGCCAGCTTGCTTCGATATCGTGCCCGAAGGAAACCGTGTTGGATTGCGGCGACCAGTCCTCGTCAAAAAAAGATTTTAAATGTTCGGTTTCGTCATCCCAGATGTGCTCATAAAAATCGATAATGATCTGCTTTAGCTGCTTTTTTAAATAATCGTCCCGCCAGACACCGTAAAGATTTGTGTAGGCTTCCATAATATGAAGATGGGTATTCATGGATTTTTTTACGTTCAGGTCCTTTTCGCTTAAACGCATATCTTCAGCCAGGCTCCAGTCGCGGTTGGAGGTTTCCAGATACCCGGTGTATTTATTATCGTAGTTGTGCTCTTCCATCAATCTGAAAATTTCAATCGCCTTCTGTAAAACCTGAGCGTCTCCCGTTATTTTGTAATATTCGGTCAGGGCGTAAACCGTAAAAGCCTGCCCGTACATTTTTTTCTTGTCATCCAGAATACTTCCCCGGTAATCGAGCAGCCACAACATTCCGCCGTATTCTTTATCCCAGAATTTTTCCATCGTGTATTGGTAAGCCCGGTTGGCAAAATCAATAAAAACCGGATCGGCGTACTTTTTGTACAGGGCGGAAAACGTCCACAAAATGCGCGTGTTCAAAATTAATCCTTTGGGCGCATTTTTAACCGGAACGCCTTCGTTGGCGACCCTCCCCCAAAAACCGCCCTGTTCATTATCAACAGAATATTCCAGCCAAAACGGCAGGATATTTTCGAACAAAACCTTTTTTACCCGTTTTTTAAGCGATTTTACCGCGTCATTCTTCGTACTCAATCTCAACTCTCCCTATCTGAGCTTCGTCTTCAAAGCGAATTTTAAAAAAGCGAAAACCTGCGTCCGTATTTTTCAGAATATATTGAAACGGCTTTTGGTAGTTGTAATCCTTTTGATCGATCGAATAATCGATCTTTTCCAAATCAACCCTCCGATAACCGCCGCCGTCTTTCGACAGATAAAAGCTCAGGCTGTTACCCGATTTCCGCGTGAAGCTGTTTATCCTGACCCCTTTAACGGAACCGGGCACATAATAAATCAACTGCGCTCCGGACTTTCCCGCCAGCCTGTCGAGGTCTTCTTTGAAAGACCGGTTCCGATCGGTCTTAATCTCTATTTTCCCTTCAAACTGAAATAGTTTTGAATAATTCGAACAGCGGTCGATTAAAAATTTGGACGAAACTTTCACCGGTCCGGCGATGTTAGAAGCCGATGTTAACCCGGCGTTATTTATCGCTGTTACGCGGTAAAAATAGGTCTGTCCCGTTTCAGACCATTCGTCATTAAACAGCGGTTCGTAAGCCGCGTCTGCATCGGTCAAATATCCGGAGATGTTTTCCCAGGGTCCCCGCTCGGAAGTCGCCCGTTCCACAAAATAGAAGCGTGCGCCCGTTGAACCGCGCCATGAAATATGTCCCGTGTCTTTTACAGGAAGCAAGTAAGGCGCGGGCGGAGATTCGGAAGCAGCCAAATCGCTCCCGATCCATTGTGAGTTAACACTAAAAAATATTTTAAAAATACCCGTTTCGTCGTAAGCGTTACCCGAAGTAAAACCGGGCAGGTGGTAAGCCTTGTACAATCCGTCGCCCAGCGGCTCGGAATGCCAGTAAAATCCGCCTTCCCTGTTATGGAAGCGTAGGCTCCAGACTAACGCGCCGCAAACATCGGAATTTTTTAAGCTTTGCTCCAAAACAGCCTTTATCCCCTCAGAGCTGATAAAGCCGAATTCTCCGAGGTAGTAAGGCTTTCTTCCGGCGATTAATGAAATATTTTCTTTAATGTGATCGATCATTTTCAGAGGATCGCCTTCGTAATGATGCGTGGAAAGAACATCGATGTAGGGGTTTTCCAGAATTTCTGCGGTTATTTTGTTATTTTGAATTCCGTCGTTAACCAAATGATTTGCATCATTTTCTTTGATAAATTTTGCCATCTCCGTGATCCATTCCGGAGGACAATTTCTTAGTTCGTTGCCCAGCTCCCAGATCATTATCGCTTTGTCGTCTTTGTATTTAACGCCGGTGACCGTGTTTTTCCGGTTCAGAATATAGGCGATTGTTTTTTTGAAATCGTTTTTCAGTTGTTCATCGTACCAGAAATCCCCTTCCGTTTTTCCGCGAAATTGCGCGTACTGCCCTTTTCCTCCCATCCATTTCCAGTTGTCTATTAAAGGAATAATCAATCGAACGCCCAATTCGTTGGCAATCGCCAGCGTGGTGTCAATAACTTTAAAAGCGCGTTCGTTGAATTTTCCCGGTGCCAGAATATGTTTGGGAGTTCCCGGTAGATCGTCCGGGCGTTTAACGGTGATCACATAGGTTCGCGCCACCTTTCCGCCCATTTGCTTAATTGAAAGCAGGGCGTCACGAATTTCAAAAGCATCGGGTAAACGCCATGGATTGCGGCTTTCAAACCTCATGTTGTCTTCGATTAAAAGCAGGTTCGGAATATTCACGGAAAAAAATCTAAATTCTTTTTCTCCGTCCGTCAAACGTCCGTCTTTAACGGAAATAAAAAATTTAAAATTACCCGTTTGTTCTTTTTTTTGGCTAAAGGTTACGGCAATAAAACCCAGAACAATGATTAAAATTGAGGGATAAAAAATCTTTCTCATTCCTTATTTCCTTTTAATTTAATTCAAGTAATTTAAAACGCGTAACAGGAACTTTAGCAAACCCGGCTTTGCCGCCAATCGCTTTAATTAAATAGTCAGCGGGCTTTGCTTAAAATATTTTCATAATATTCGTTAATCGGTTCCGGGTACAGTTTTACGCCTTGCGCCTTTCTGAGAGAATCGAGCTTTAAGGCGATAGTTCGGATCCGTTTGTCGTTAAGAAGTTCTTTTTTCAAATAGCGCTTTAATGAATCCAACGGAAGATTGTTGAATTTTTGTCTGTTCGATTCATAATACCGTTCGATTTCCCGTGTTGAAATTTTTACCTTTTTCACCAGTTTCCTGCGAATAGTTAACTGCAATAAATAGTCTTCATAAATTTCGGGTTTTAAGGAAACGAATTTGTACTTTTTATCCAATCCCATTTCGCGGGCTTCCGCGGTAATAACCTGGTCGCGTAAAACATAATCCAGAGCAGTTTTAAAACTTTTACGAACCGCCCGGTAAGGAACAAAATTTAAAGCGTAAATAAATTTTTCGACAGTCAGGGGTTTTCCGTTGACGTAAGCCAAAACTTCTTTGCGTAAATCCCACAGCGATAATTCAAGGGAATGAAGTTCCTGCTCCTGCAGTTGAAAGGTTTTCATCTGATCAAATTGCGAGGGATTGCGGCGAAAAAGTTTTCCCAGTTTGCCGCCCACAACTTTCATC
>JAJRSN010000236.1 GCA_024278715.1 Calditrichota bacterium | reverse complement strand
TGACAAAAACGTGACGCGTAATGCGTGATGAGTAACGAGTTACAAAGTGACAGAGTAACTGTCATTTCGTTGAGCGAAGCGAAGAGAAATCTTTTTGATTTATTCGAGTAATAAGATTTCTCTCCCTCATAGGCGGGATAGAAATGACAGACCGTTGTTAATCTTTAATTCCGTAGGAATTGAATGATAGTAGCCCAGTAATTTATTGCTGGGAATAAGCGACCTCCCCCTTTTCTCTGCCCTTCAGGGCTTGACAACGTGACGCGTGACAAGCGACGAGTAACCAGTAACCCTCCTCGCTTAATAAACTATTTAACGAAAAAAGGATCAAATATCGATAACCCATTATTCATTACAAACTAACATTAACCGAAAACCGCCGCCTGAGGATCCCCGGCTGCTACAATCCCAGCTCCGGATCGATGAGGGCTTTTGTCACCGAAAGAATTTCCGCTGTACTCACGCGTTCCAATTTCAGAAATAATTCAAGATGACTGTTTTTGCTAAACAAATTGCCGATCACTACCATATCTGCTCCGAGGAGTTTTCCGACTTGCGCCGCGGTGTCGGGATTAACCAGACCCGACAGTTGAAGTTTCAATTCCTCTGCAATCTGCTGCAGGTCTTTTCGTTCTACCATCTCAAAAGTGCTGTTTTTGACAGCCGAAAGGATCAGTTGTTCGGTAAAATATTCGGCGGTAGCGCTCAATCCGGAATCTCTGGCGGCAACGGGCAGAATGCTTAAACGCGTGCCTTTGGGAATGGCTATTGTGGAATAATCGATCAATTCGTTCAGCGTTTGATTAAATAATTTCCGCAAGGTTTCTTCTTTTTGCTCTTCGGAAATTTTGTCGGCTTTAAAGTAAGATTCAGCCTCTGCAATGGGTTGTTCGCTTTGATAGGAAAGTTCCTGTTTGGCAAAGCGGATAATAACTGCTTCCAATTTATCGGTGCGGAAGTTAGCTCCGGTATGGTGGCTGACGCTTCCGGGATGTCCTCCTTCGCTTTCGCCCTTTTCGCCGTAAGTCAAAAAGATGTATTTTCCGTAAGTGAACTGAGAAATCTGCCTCAAAATATACTCGCCGCCAATATCCAAGCCGCCCGTGCCCACTGTAAAAATTTTAATCCCCATTTTTTTGGCGTCTTTAGCCGCATCCGCATAACTGTACTTTTGATCGTAATCGAGATGAGCCGAGGCGTCGGTAATGACAAATGCCAAACGAACGGCGTCGTTTCTCCATTCCATTTGTTTAACGGCTGCTTTAAGAGCGGCTTGTAAATCTTCCGGCGTATCCCCTCCGCCGTCGGCGGTTACGGATTGCAAAACCTCCCGAAAATCTTTCAGATTACTCGTAAAAGGAATGTATTTTGTATCGTACTCGTCGTCTTTATCGCGATAAAGCACCATGCCAAAGCGGATATCGGGTTTGGGCTTTAAATTAACAAGATTGGCGTTAATGATCTCAATCGTGTTTTTTAGCCGATCTATTTCTTCGCCCATGCTGCCTGTGGTGTCCAGAATAAAAAGCAAATCCAGCGGAATCTGTTGATACGCTTTGCGGTGATCTTTCAGCGTCAGGAGCGCCTTTCGTTTTCCGTACCGTTCCAGCTCGGTTTGAAGGCGTTGACCGTTGTACTCGACTTCCACATGAATTTTATCGCCTTTTACGCCGATAACCAAGGGATAAATAAAAAACGAGCCGTCGGGATAGGTTCGACCCTTTTCCAATAATCGATCGCCTTCAAAGACCGAAACTGCCGCATTGTTTACCGGGCGCCGGTTAACATCCAAAACACGCAGCCAAATACGTTCTTCGACGGGCAGCGGATAATGGGGCGCTTGCTTTTCGTATTTCTTCAGGAAGTTCAAAAAATAGTTAAATTGTTTATTATCGTCCGCATATCCGGCTTTTAAACCGGATTGCCCGCGAACCCGAGGCGCATGTTCGCCCATCCCCGCAGCAGCTTTATCATGACGGGCATGAGATTCTTCTTCCGTCTCGAGCATTTCTCTTGTTTTTAGGGAATGCTTTTTGGCGCCTTCGGGGTGATGTTTTTTTACGGAAAAAAACTCGTAATAGATTTTTTCTTTCTTTTTCTTCAGGCGTATTTTTAAGCGTGTTATTTCACCAGGTAAAACTTTCACTTTAAGAAGTTTTACCGTAGCATACCCTTTTTTGGAAACAACCAGTTTGTACGTCCCTTCGGGTATCTCTTTAAATCTGAAAATTCCGGAGTCGTTGGTTGTCGTCTGAATTTTTAACTCTACGATTTCCACATCTGCGCCAAAAACGGGCGTTTTCTTCTGCGTAAACACCTCACCTTCAATACTTCCGTTTTCGGCAAACACAAAACTCGAAAAATACAAAAGAAAAACGATTATGGAAAGGACTTTCATCGCGCGCTCCTTTTTTAAGCAAATCCATAAGAATATATGAATTTACCGTTAAAAAAATCAAATAGCCGGAGACTTTTACACAATAAAATATGGGTATCATTTTGCCGTACGGAGCGAAAAATCCGCTCATTCTTCAAAACCGCCGTTTCGCTCAACGCCTGCCGGTCAGCCTATTTCAATAAAATTATTTTACGGCTGAATTTGAATCGCTCGCTCTGTAAAATTAGAAAATAGATTCCGCTGGAAAGCCTTAATCGATCGGCGTCGATCGTCAGGCGGTGAACGCCCGGTTTTTGCGTTTTATCGATCAGCGCGGCAATTTTTCTGCCGCGAACATCGAACAGGACAATCCGTACGCGCTGGGCAACCGGCAAACCATACCGCAATGTGGTCGCAGGATTAAACGGATTCGGAAAATTCTGAGACAGGAAAAAACGGGAAGGAATCTTTTCATTCCTATTTTGATTAAATCCGGTAACGACTTCAATTTGCAACAGGATCGAATCGGTTAACGTTGCTCCGCTGTCGTCTTCGACATGAATAAAAAATTTAGCCATTCCCGAAAAGCGCGGATCGGCGGATAATTCGAGTAGCCCTTGTGAGGTGTCGTATTGCCAAAAAAGCGAATCGTTGTTTGCCCAAAATGTGTAATCAAGCAGCGAATCCGGAGTTTCGACATCGGCGTAATACCCCCAGATATTCAAAACAATTGTCGAATCGCTTTTCATCTTCAGGGTATCCGGAACATCCTGAGTGCGGTAAGGCTGATCGTTAATCTGTGTGATAAGGACAAAAAACGTATCCCGTGCCGTCAGATTCAGAATATCTTTGGCGGTCAAAATCAATTGCGCTTTACCCGAAAAGTTGCTGTCGCCTTTAACAAATAACGAATCGTTTTGCAGCCGTGTCCGGATTTCCTTTAAATCGCTTTTTACCGAATAGCTTAAATCCGCGGCTGTGTCTTCCTGACAAAAAACCGAATCCAGAGAGCGGATGAAATGCCAGCCCGAATCTTCTCTAAAAGTAGTATCCTGTACCGAGCGGCAGACATAAGGCGGATATTTGGCGAAGATGTAATCGGCTTTAATGCTTGTATCGCGACCGGCAATGCCTTCCACAATAAGACGCACCGTGAACTTGCCGGGCGTTGTGTAGGTATGCTGCGGATCTTTTTGAGAGCTGGTCGCTCCGTCCCCGAAATCCCAGCTCCGCTTATCAATTTCGCCCTTGGATTGATCGCTGAATTTAACTTTCAGCGGAAGCGCCCCGCTTAACGGCGAAGCGGAAAAAGCGGCGGACAATTCAAAAAATTCGTAGGCGCCCATATCGATCTGATCTTTACCGTCGTTATTGCCGTCCATCACCCGCGGACGACCCGCAACATCATATTCCGGTAAGTCCACCAATAGATTTTTCGTTGTTCCCCGATCAATTGCGGCGGACGTCGCGTTTAAAGCATAAGGATGATCTTTCTTCCCGTCGAATCCGGGGTTGGCGTTGGTTCGATTGTAACCGGCGTCCGTGATCTTTGACGAAAACAGAAATTTGTCGGTCATGGAATAGGAAATTACCGGCGCGCTGTTATCGCCCGAAGCAAAATCAAAATCCCGATCGTTCTTGCCAAAAAGAGTGTTGGAAAAAATAGGATCGGAATTTTCGCAATACACAGCCGTTTGATTATCGGCAAAGGTATTGCTGCTTGTTGTGGGGTCGCTTTCCATTAACAGCCAGCCGGTTTGCAAATGGTACATCACATTTCCCACCAAATCGGGCTGCGCGTTATCACAGTAAATTCCCACGGACGCGTAACCAAGCCGGTTGTTTTCGATTAACGGAATTGCGTAGCCGGTGGCAAGGTTAACAGCAGTTGAATCGTTGTTCTCGATGAGATTATCGTGCACATAGGCGGAAATAATTCCCTGAAGGCTGATTCCGTGACGTCCGTTGGCATAAATTCGGTTATGATCGATTTCCGGTTTGGGAAAACGCGTTTGCTGAGTGGCGTGGACGCCGTCCGATCCGTTATGATCGATTCGGCTCTGCGAAATACGCGGATTGCTGTCTTCGTTTAACATGATTCCGTGGTTCGGATTATCGGAAATCCGGCAACGGGTAATAAGCGGACTCACGTCGATTAACGACAGCGCCGCGGGATAATTGTCGCCCTTTAAGCTATCCACCCCTCGCGCGCGTTCGATTTTAACAAAGCTTAAACGGCTTAACGAACTGTCAACCCGGTCAAAGAATATGGTTCCCCAATATCCGCTTTCTTTTTGTGCGGTAAAAATTACGGAATCGCTCTCCGTACCCTCGGCAATAAGATGCCCCTTAACGTGCAGCAATCCGGCGTCAAAATCGGGTGATTGAAAATTGAAATCGGAACCCGCAGCCATGAAAATTTTTACGCCGGGTTCGATTCGTAAAAGCGAATCTTTGGGAACAATGCACACGCCTCTTATTTCTACCGGATTCATTTCTTTGCTCCACAAACCGGAAACATACGCTCCGTCCCTGATAACGGTTCGATCTCCGATGATGAAGCTTGTATCGCTTTGATCCGTTATTTCCGGCTGATCGGCTGCGGCGATCCGGATCAGACATTGTTCAGAAAAAACATTCGGAACCTGCCAATCGTAGCTTTGTTCATAGCCTGTAGTTGTTGTAATAAACTGCCAGTCGTTTCCCAGATCTGTGGAATATTCAATTTGCACGGGAGTGACGTTGCCCTTCCAACTAACGGTTTGCATCGTCTGCTGTTTGAAAGATTCTCCGCCGTTGGGACGGGTCAATCTTAAAAAATTGCCGTGGCGTTCATAGGGTCCCAAATCAATTCGTCCGTTTGCAATGCGCGCTTCTCCTTTTAAATCGGTTTTTGTAAGCGCAAAATTCAGGGTGTCGGGATCGCCGCTGTTAACGGCAAACGAATTTGAAGCGAGCCGATAGTCCATGGCGGCAGGGTCCGTAAATTGCGGATTTTTACCGGCAAGCACGTGCCCTTCCGAAATTACTGCGTCCGGTAATTCGGGAGCCCGGACAATGGAGTAGCTCAAACGGATCTGGGAAGCCTGCCCCACTTGAAAATCCGCCGCATTGCCCCAGAAAATGGAATTAGAAATATCCGGAAGACTATTCACGCCGCAATCGTATCCGGCTTTAGCGTTATAAACGATTGAACTATTGGTTATTTGCAAATCGCTTTGTCCGACGGCAAAAATCCCGTTACCGCCGTTGTCGTGAATCAGGCAGTTATTTAAAACCAGCGGAGCTTCTTTGACAAACACACCATCATCGGCGTTTTGACCGATCCGGACATTCTCTAAAAGTATCGGAGCGGAAGCGACGCTTACGGCGCCGTAATAATCCATCCAGTTTTTCAAATATTTAACGTGAGAAGCGTATTGAACCGTACAAAAGCGTAAAAACGAACTATCCGCGGCTGTGTCGTCAAAGAATATCAGTCCCCAGTTGCCCGCATCGCCCTGACGCGTAAAGACGACCAGGCTGTCGGCTTTTCCTTTTACCTGCAACGAGCCTTGCACACGCAACATCCCCAAATCGAAAAGGGCGCTCACGTATTCATGTTGATTCCCTGTTTTGAACTCAACCCTGACGCCGGGTTCGATGATCAGTTGTTGACCTTCGGGGATAACGGCTTCGCCCTGAATTTGATAGGGAGAACCCTCTGCTCTCCAGATGCCGGAGATTTCGCTTTTATCGGGGATAACTGTTTGGCTAAAAAGTACGGACGCAAAAAAAATTGCGGCGAAAAAACAAGAAAGGTTTAGATAGCGCATTTTCTGCCCTTTTACTCAGATGATTTTTTTATCATCCGTGAAAAAAGAGATTACGAACGTCCTGATCGGTTTTCCGAAAACTAATTGTGTTAAAATTTAACGGAATCAAAATTCGCTGTAATGCGCCAGCACACAATTAACGAGATGAAAAGAGACTTTAGAAAATTTTAACATTCCCGCACGCGCCCCCTTACCGCCGGAGCGGCGGGGGATGCGGGTTTGGCGAACCAACCAAATTATTTATTTTTACCGAAAACAGTCTCGGAAATTTTCACGCTCCGCCCGGCTACAACTCTTTTACTTCTTTAACCAATTCCGTCAGCATCTCTTTGGCGTCGCCAAAAAGCATCATTGTTTTCGGATCGTAAAACAATTCGTTGTCCACTCCGGCAAAACCGGGACTCAAACTGCGCTTAATGATCATAATCGTCCGCGCTTTATCAGCGTTTAAAATCGGCATTCCGTAAAGCGGACTGTCTTTTTGCGAGCGAGCCGCGGGATTAATCACGTCGTTTGCGCCAATGACCAGCGCCACGTCCGTATTCTGAAATTCGTCATTAATTTGATCCATTTCGTACAGCATGTCGTAAGGCACATTGGCTTCCGCCAAAAGGACGTTCATGTGCCCGGGCATTCTTCCTGCCACCGGATGAATGGCGTAACGCACCTGAATGCCTTTTTTCATCAACAGATGCGTCAGTTCGTGCAGAACGTGTTGCGCCTGAGCCACCGCCAGTCCGTAACCGGGCACAATAATTACCGACTGCGCGCCTTCGAACACCACCGCAGCGTCCTCTGCAGTGTATTGTGTAACTTCCGATTTATCGCGCTTTGAGCCGCTTCCGCCTCCGCCGTCGGTTCCGACTGCTCCAAACAGGACATTGGCTAAAGAACGATTCATTGCCTTGCACATAATCTTTGTAAGAATAATCCCGGAAGCTCCTACTAAAGCGCCGCTGATGATCAACACATTATTAGAAAGCACGAAACCGGTCATAGCAGCCGCCAGACCGGAATAGGAGTTTAATAACGAAATCACAACAGGCATGTCCGCTCCGCCGATGGGAATGACGAAGGTGATACCCAGAATTGTCGCTAATCCGATAATGACCAAAAGAAACGTTTCAACGGAGGGATCATAAACAAAAAGTCCGCCTAAAATCAGCGCCGCAACGACCAAAACGCCGTTGGCAAATTTTTGTCCGGGAAAGGTAACCGGCGCGCCGGTAATTAATCCCTGTAATTTTGCGTAAGCCACCACGCTTCCCACAAAAGTAACCACGCCTATTAAAAGACTGAGTACCAGGGTTATGCTGATGTCAATGCTCATGTTCGCTCCGACGCGAATATATTCGGAATAAGCCACCAGAGCGGAAGCCGCGCCGCCAAAGCCGTTGAACAACGCCACCATTTGCGGCATGGCGGTCATTTCCACCCTGCGCGCGACATAAGTGCCGATCGCCGCGCCTATAATCAGACCGGCGATGATATATGTAAAATCGAGAATCTGTTTATCGAGCAATGTTACCACAATGGCTATCAGCATTCCCAGCATGGAAAGCAGATTGCCCTTCCGCGCTGTTTTGGGCGAGCCCAGGTATTTGAGACCGATTATGAAAAAAATTGCCGAAATCAGATAAACTATATGCGTAAAGACTGTCATTACCCCGCTCCCTAATTTTTCTTCTGTTGTTTGTCTTTTTTGAACATCCCGAGCATGCTGTCGGTAACCATATAACCGCCGACCACATTAATCGTTGCCGTAATCACCGCCAACAATCCCAGAATTTTTGCTAATTGCGAATGTCCCGCGCCGGCGCTGATTAAAGCGCCAACAATGGTGATTCCGGAAATAGCGTTAGATCCGGACATTAACGGCGTATGCAACAGCGGGGGAACTTTGGTAATGAGCTCAAATCCCACAAAAATTGCCAGAACAAAGACATATAAAGAAACAAGAATTCCTTCCATTTTTATTTTCCTCCTTTATTCAGGAATGAGGCTACTAATTTGTTGACCACTTTACCCTGATGCGTAATACAGGATTTCTGCGTAATCTCGTCCTCAAAGTTAAGTTTATCTTCTTTAAATAATTGTTTAAACAAATTGGTAATGGTTTTGGAGTACATTTGACTGGCATGCACGGGCACGGTTGCCGGCAGATTTGCCGCGCCGTAAATTTTTACGCCGTGTTTTTCAATCGTTTTACCGGCTTCGGCAAGCTCGCAGTTACCGCCCTGTTCCGCCGCCAGATCAATGATAACCGAGCCTTCGGGCATTAATTTAACCATTTCTTCGGTGATCAGTAACGGAGCTTTTTTACCAAAAATTTGCGCCGTACTGATAACCACGTCGGTTTTGGGCAAACGATTGGCGATTGCTTCCTGCTCTTTTATTAAAAAGGCTTCCGACTGTTCTCTGGCATACCCGCCTTCCGTTTCCACATCCTCTTCGGGAAGCTCCATTTCGATAAATGTTGCGCCCAGACTCTGCACCTGTTCGCGAACCGCCGGGCGGGGATCAAACGCCTCGACGCGGGCGCCCATTCTACGGGCGGAGGCAATAGCCTGCAAACCCGCCACGCCGGCGCCCAAAATAAGAACATTGGCGGGCGGAATGGTTCCGGCTGCCGTCATTAACAACGGGAACATTTTCCCCAGCATATTCGCGGCTATTAAAATAGCTTTATAACCCGAAACGGTAGCCATGGCGCTTAAGGCGTCCATGCTTTGCGCTCTGGAAATACGGGGAACAAACTCCATGGCAAAGGCGGTAATTTTGCGATCAATGAACTTCTTCACTAAATCCAAATTGTTCAGCGGCGACAAAAATCCGATGAACGTACCCCCTTCGTTCAATAAATCCGCTTCGTCCATTTCGGGGGGCTGAACCTTTAAAATAACTTCCGCCCGTTTAAAAAGCTCCTGCGCGTTCTTAATAATTACAGCTCCGGCTTGTTCGTATTGCTGATCGCTAAACGAAGATTCAGCCCCGGCGCCCTTTTCCACCAGAACTTCGTGATTCATTTTTATCAGAGCGGAAACCATGGACGGTATCAGAGCCACCCGGGTTTCTCCTTTTACAATTTCTTTTGGTATTCCGATTTTCAACGTTAACCTCCCCGAAATTTTAATATTATCCGTTTATTGATTTTTTAACAATTTAAAAAATTTCATCTCTTGCGACTGTGCAACTCAAAACTGGTTCGAAAGCCAGAATGCCAGAATTATCAGACTTCCCGTAAAAAGATGAACGCCCACTGTGGAAACATTGACTTTTAACAGCTCGTAAGGCAAGCGCGTCCGATCGGCTTCGGGCATATTCCATAGTTCCAGCCACTCCTTTCCCCATTTCACGGCTTTTAACACCAAAAGCGCGGGTAAAGTTGCAATTATGATAAAAGGAGTGGAAAACTGCGGTTTAAACACGCCCAGAACAGCCATCAGAACGATAAACCCAAAACTGATAACGTTAAAGAACACATAATAGGCAAAGGGACCTTCGTATAAAATCCGATCGTTTTGAATCTTCGCCAGCCTGACTACCCAGGTGCGCTTCCCCGCTTTGGCATCCGC
>JAJRSN010000235.1 GCA_024278715.1 Calditrichota bacterium | reverse complement strand
GCCTGTTCGATTAACTGTCCCGCTTTGGTCATCTGAAAAGAATAGCTGAACATCATCGCTACCGAAGCGATTGTGGCGATGGGATTAGCTTTATTCTGCCCGGCAATATCCGGAGCGCTGCCGTGAACCGGTTCGTAAAGGGCGTATTTTTCTCCAAGGCTCGCCGAGGGAAGCATTCCCAGACTGCCGGTGATCATACCGGCGATATCGCTTAAAATATCGCCAAACAAATTGGAGGTTAAAATAACGTCAAACTGTTTGGGGTCGCGCACAATTTGCATGGCGGCATTATCCACGTACAAATTATTCAATTCCACTCCGGGATATTGTTTGGCGACTTCAGCCACCACATCCCGCCAGAATTGAGAGACTTCCAACACATTGGCTTTATCAACGGAAGTCACTTTACGATTTCGTTGACGAGCAATTTCGAAGGCTTTTTGCGCAATGCGTTCAATTTCATGGCGTTGATACACCATAGTATTCCAACCTTTGGTCTTATCATACCCGCGCGGCTCGCCGAAATAGATTCCTCCCGTCAGTTCGCGCAATACAACAAAATCGGTTCCGCTCAAAATTTCTGCTTTTAAGGAAGAAGCTCCTGCAAACGCCGAATAGACCTTTGCCGGACGAATATTAGCAAACAATTGCAACTCTTTGCGCAGCTTTAACAGCGCTGCTTCCGGTTTTTGATAATGAGGCAGCGCTTCCCACTGATAACCTCCCACTGCGCCCAATATCACGGCGTCCGCGTCAAAACAGGCTTGCAGCGTCTCGTCCGTTAAGGGTGTGCCGAATTTATCAAAAGAGGCGCCTCCGATGAGCTTTTCTGTCAATTGAATCCGAATATTGAATTTTTCAGCCGCCGCCTGCATCACTTTTACGGCAGCCTGAACTACTTCTGGTCCGATACCGTCGCCCGGTAAAAGGGTAATCCGAATTTGCATCTTTTCCTCCTCTACTTTTTATCCTTTAACCAGGGCATCATCTTGCGCAATTCGCCGCCCACTTTTTCGATCAAATGATTTTTGTATTCTTCTCTTAATTGCCGGAGCTTCGGTTGTCCTTTTTCATTCTCTTCGATCCATTCTTTTGCAAAGCTGCCGTCCTGAACTTCACGCAAAATCTGCCTCATGTTCTCTTTGGTCTGCTGCGTAATCACCCGCTTACCGCGCGTCATTCCGCCATATTCAGCCGTATCGCTGACAGAATAATTCATAAACGTAAGACCGCCCTCGTAATACAAATCGACGATCAGTTTCATTTCGTGCAAACATTCAAAATAAGCCAGTTCGGGAGGATAGCCCGCTTCGACCAGAACCTCGAACCCGGTTTTGATCAATTCTTCCGATCCGCCGCACAAAACAGCCTGCTCGCCGAACAGATCGGTTTCGGTCTCGTTTTTGAACGTGGTTTCGATAACCCCGGCTTTTGTTCCGCCGATGCCCTTTGCCCAGGCTAAGGCAATCTCTTTGGCGTTGCCGGTAAAATCCTGCTCAACGGCAATCAAACACGGCGTGCCTACTCCCTTTTGATAGGTTCGGCGAACCATGTGCCCCGGACTCTTGGGCGCGATCATTATTACGTTCACCTGCTTCGGAGGGACGATTTGTTTGTAATGAATATTGAATCCATGGGCAAAGGCAAGGGTATCGCCCTCTTTCAGATTTGGAGCAATCGCTTGTTCGTAAACCTGTTTTTGCGTTTGATCCGGCAATAACACCATCACCACATCCGCCCATTTCACTGCATCCGCCGGTTCTTTGACCGACAATCCCGCTTCTTCTGCCTTTGACCAGGAAGCGCTCGTCTTCCTGAGTCCCACGCAAACATCCATTCCGCTGTCTTTTAAGTTAAGAGCGTGAGCGTGCCCCTGACTCCCAAAACCCAGTACGGCTAATTTTTTATCTTTCAAAACATCAAGCGATGCATCTTGATCATGGTAAACCTTCATGATTTTCCTTTCCGAATTGTATTTTTAACCCAAACTAATCATTAGAAAATTAAGTTATTATAAAAAATTTTACTCCTTTTCATTAAAACCATTATCTTCCGCGCAATCTGATTAATCTGCAATCTAATTTTTTCACTACCGCTGACCAGAATTATTCTCTCCTACGTAATATGTGCAATCTGCGCAATCAGCTTGATCTGGTTAATCTGCGGTATTCTTTTTATTTAATTCCAACAATAAGCCAAATTAACTCAATGAACATCAATAAACCGCCTCTTATTAAAATTACTCTAAATCAGCGTAATCAGTGTAATCTGGTTAATCTGCGGTCACATTTCCTTTTTCTGAATATTAATTTGTTCGCCCCTTTTAAGGGCAACGGTTCCGGTTCGCGCCATCTCTTTTATTCCGTAGGGCATTAACACGTTAACCGCTGCGTTAATCTTTGCCGGAGGTCCGGTTAATTCCATCATGATAGATTTATTATTAATATCAACCACTTTGCCGCGAAAGATATCGCAAATATTTTTCAGCTCTTCCAAGGTGCCCTTTTGATAATTAATGGAAATCAACGCCAATTCCCGTTCGGTTCGTTCATGTTCGCTTAAATCGACAACCTTCAACGTATCCACCAAGCGATTCAACTGTTTGAGCACCTGATCGACGATCTGATCATTTCCCGAAGTGACAATAGTCATGCGCATTACATCTTTAATTTCCGTTTCGCCTATGGTGATACTGTGCAGGTTAAAACCCTTTCCGCTAAAGAGGTTTGCCACTCTGTCAAAGGCGCCGAAACGATTTTCCAGGAGAATACTGATTGTGTGTTTCATAATCATACCATCCTTTGCGGGTTTAACCGTTTAACAATCATTTCCGAAATGGACGCGCCGGAGGGCACCATGGGAAAGACCATATCTTCTTTAACCACCTTAAATTCAACAAAGATCGGTCCGTCGTTGTAGTTGAGCATGGTATCGATTAAGTCATCCACATCCTGAGGACGGTCTGTTGAATACGCCTTTAATCCGAAGGCTTCAGCCACTTTTACAAAATCGGGATTGGACTCGCCAAGATTTGTAAAGCTGTATTTTTCGTCAAAGAACAGCTCCTGCCATTGCCGCACCATTCCCAGAAAGCTGTTGTTGATAACGATGAACTTGATGGGCAGCTTGTAGTAATTCGCGGTAATCAATTCCTGAAGATTCATCTGGAATCCGCCGTCGCCGCTGACCGAGAAAATCGGACGATCTTTTACGGCGAAGGCGGCTCCGATAGACGCGGGCACGGAAAATCCCATTGTTCCCAATCCGCCGCTGGAAATATGCGACCGCGGATGGTTGAATTTGTAATGCTGGGCGACCCACATCTGATGCTGCCCCACGTCGCTCACAATAATCGCTTCTCCGCGCGTCTTCTCCGACAAGCGCTCAATCACATATTCCGTGCGCAGTCTGCCGTCATTCATGTCGTACGTTAAAGGACACTCCTTTTGCCAGGTTTTGATCTCTTCCCACCATTTGTCGATTTTAGGTTTACCGGGCATCACCTTGCGCAATTCGGAAAGTATTTGGCGCACATCGCCGACAATGGGAACATCCACTTTAACGTTTTTATCAATACAACTGGGATCAATGTCCACATGTATTTTAAAAGCGTCCTTGGCAAAGGTGTCCACTTTTCCGGTTACACGATCGTCAAACCGGGCTCCCAGCGCCACCAGAACGTCGCAATGGTTAATCGCCTGATTCGCCCAGTACATGCCGTGCATTCCCAACATTCCGAGCGAAAGTTCGCTTGTTCCGGGGAAAGCGCCGAGCCCCTGCAGAGTCATCGTGACCGGCAGATTGTTTTCGATGGCGAAAGAGCGCAGTTCCTGGCTTGCGCCCGACATGATTATTCCACCGCCGACGTACAACAACGGTCGTTTAGCCTGACTGATTACCTTAGCCGCCTTTTTGATCTGATTAATATGACCCGAATAGGTCGGTTTATAACCGCGGATTTCGATCTTTTCCGAATACTCAAAGGTGCACAAAGCGTTGATCACGTTTTTAGGAAGATCGACTAAAACCGGACCCGGACGCCCGCTTTGGGCGATGTAAAACGCCTTGCGAATACTGGGAGCCAGATCTTTCACATCGCGCACCAGAAAACTGTGCTTGGTTATCGGTCGGGTAATTCCCACAATATCCGCTTCCTGAAAGGCGTCGTTCCCGATTAAATTGGTAGGCACCTGACCGGTAAACACAACCAGCGGCGAGGAATCCATATAAGCGTTGGCAATTCCGGTTACCGTGTTGGTGGCTCCCGGACCAGAGGTTACAAGTACAACGCCCACTTTACCCGAAGCTCTGGCATAGCCTTCAGCCATGTGGGTCGCTCCCTGCTCGTGACGCACTAAAATATGTTTCAGAAAATCGATATCATATAATCGTTCATAAATTTTAAGCGTAGAGCCGCCCGGATAACCAAAGATGTATTCCACATTCTCACGCCGAAGACATTCGAAAAATATCTCCGCTCCGTTGATAAATTTCTTTGACGATGACATTTATGCACTCCTCTTTAAATTAGGTCCATTGATTTTTCAGGATAGCCCCCCTGCTGGCGGAGGTAACCATTTGTTGATAGCGCGCCAAATACCCTGTTTTGATTTTTGGTTCAAATTGCGGCAGATTCGCCAATCGCTCTTGTAACTCCCCATCGGAAATTTTTACTTCCAGACGCTGACCCGGAATATCGATCCGAATGATGTCGCCTTCCCTGAGCGCGGCGATGGGACCGCGTTCCGCGGCTTCGGGCGAAACATGTCCGATGCAGGCACCGCGCGTTCCGCCCGAAAATCTGCCGTCTGTAATCAGCGCAACTTTATCGCCCAACCCCATGCCCATAATCGAACTCGTGGGCGAAAGCATTTCGGGCATTCCGGGACCGCCCTTGGGACCCTCGTAACGAATAACCACCACATCGCCCGGTTGAATCTCCTTTTTCGCAATTCCGTTTAGAGCTTCCTGTTCAGATTCGTAAATTCGCGCGGGACCCTCGTGCGTCAGCATTTTGGGATCAACCGCGCCGGTTTTAACCACAGCGCCCTCGGGAGCCAGATTCCCGAATAACACCACAAGCCCGCCCGTTTCGGAATAGGGATTTTTCAAAGTACGAATCACTCTTGTATTCCTGATTTCCGCCCCGTTGATATTCTCGCCGAGCGTCTTCCCTGTTACCGTTGGACGATCGGTGTCGAGTATGCCGTCCAGTTTGCTTAATTCGTTTAAGATAGCCGAAATCCCGCCGGCTGAATCGATATCTTCCAGATGAACAAAGGGCGTTGCGGGACTCACCTTGCACAGGTAAGGCACCTTTTTCGATAGTTCGTTTAATTTTTTCAGATCGATTTCCACGCCTGCTTCGTGAGCAATAGCCAGAGCGTGAAGAATGGTGTTGGTGCTTCCGCCCATGGCTAAATCCAGCGCAAAGGCGTTCTGAAAGGTTGCGGGTGAAAGAATATCTCTGGGTTTGATATCCTTTTCCACCAAATAAACAATTTGTCTTCCGGCTTGTCTGGCTAACTCCTGGCGACGTTCATCCACCGCAAGTATGGTGCCGTTGCCGGGCAGGGCTAATCCCAGCGCTTCCAAAAGACAATTCATGGAATTAGCGGTAAACATTCCCGCGCAGGAGCCGCAGGTGGGACAGCCGTGATCTTCAAGCTCTTTCAGACGTTCATCGTCTATTTCGTTACGCAGACGCCGTCCCACCCCTTCAAAAACCGAAATCAAATCCACAGTTTCGCCGCCCGGCAGTTTACCGGCTTTCATGGGACCGCCGGAGATGAAAATAGTGGGAACATTAAGACGCGCCGCAGCCATCGCCATACCCGGCACAATTTTATCGCAATTGGTAACACAGATCATTCCGTCCAGTTGATGCGCCTGAATCACGGTTTCAACGCTGTCCGCAATAAGCTCGCGGCTCGCCAAAGAATAGCGCATGCCGATGTGTCCCATGGCAATGCCGTCATCAACTCCGATGGTGTTAAATTCAAACGGAACGCCGCCCGCTTCCCGAACAGCCTGCTTAACAACCTGCCCCAGTTCGTGCAAATGCACATGACCCGGAATGAGGTCGGTGTAAGAATTGGCAATTCCGATAAAGGGTTTATTAAAATCATCGTCCGATTTAATAACCCCAGTGGCTTTAAGCAAACTGCGGTGCGGCGCCCGCTCGATTCCT
>JAJRSN010000234.1 GCA_024278715.1 Calditrichota bacterium | reverse complement strand
GTTTTAATAAACATGGGATGGGCTTCGGTATTGAATACCGCTTTCTTCAAATCGATTTTTGACGGATCTTCAAACAGCAGGTAAAGGTACTTTAAAGTCTCGGCAAGAAAAAAACTTTCCATCCAATCCGCTTTTTCTTTGCTGACCACGCTCTTTAATGCAGCGTAACCTTCGTCGGTTCGGCAGTATCTTTTGAGGCTTCTGAAATAGACTTTTCCCATTTCCCGATATCTGGGCTCGGCGGTGTAGTAAAACAGATAATAGGTTGATTCGATCGTTTCGGGACGAAGCGGGTATTCCGGCGAAAGAACTTCCATCTTTTTGTAATCGATTAATTCCGGCTCAATACCCTTTAGCCGCCACATTTTAAAGCAGGAATCCAATAAGCGCCGCGCCCGATTCATCTGACCATCCAATGCTAATACTGCCGGGAAAAAGGCGTCGAGCGCGCCGAACCAGGTTTTTTGTATTTTACCGGAATCCATATCTGCGCGACCATACCACAGATTGCCATCGACCTCGTCCGCCAGATAGGTATTCACGGATTGCACGCTTGTTTTCCACATTTCCCGCAGTTCGATGTCGTCAAACAACAGGGCGCCCTTAAGCAAATATTCGTAATACGAGTCGATCATTCCCCCGATATGAGAAGAGCGGTCGATCCAGGCGCCGGTTTCGACATTGACGGTTGTTCCCACCAGACCCAGGGCGGAACGTCGGACGTACTGTTCCTTAAGAGCCTTTTTAGCCTTTTTGAAATAGACGGAATCCCCGGTCAGGCGGGTCAGGGTTCCGAATTCAACGATATACGTTCCGATTTCCGCGGGATTGCTCACCGCGCCGGAGGTCTTTCCTGTTTTCAGATTAACAAACATGTAAGGAAGTCCGGTGGGAGAATCAAAAACAGGCAAAAGGCGGTTTCCGAGATCGCGGGCAAGATCGAGAAATCTTTGATCGCCGTCCAGTTGATAAGCAGAGAGTAATCCGCCCAAAAGACGAATATTTATTTCAAAGGCTTTTACCGAAATATCCCGGTCAAAGGACAGTCGGGAGAAAATGAGCTTTTTTACTTCGGGAATTTCTTCGCTGAGTCCCATGAGAACCATGGTGTCAAAGGCGTCAACAGGCGTCATCAACAGGGAATGGGCGTACCAGTTATGTCCCTTTTTACTGAGCGGTTTGAAGTCGTCCGTTCCCCAGGCGTATTTTTTATATCCGTTCCAGGCGTGTAAAAATTCCGTTTTAACCGAATCGGCGAGGGCATCTCTGTTTACGGTTTTTTGTTTTTGACAGGAAACGGAGAACAAAAGAGAAAAGGTAAAAAATCCGACAAGCGTCAATTTGGAAATTTTAAAAGAGTTCATTCTTTTCTCCGCCAACGCGTTGTTTTCTTGTTTTGTTTTTACGCCGTATTAACTTACCTAAAATGTAAAAAATTACCCTTGCAGCATTACAATAAAAATCTGCAAGGGATTTCTTTTAATCTTCTTTTAATTCATTCCAGATTAAAGCGGCGGAACCTAAAATCGCCGCGTCACCTTCCGGCAGTCCGGAAGGAATGATCTTTACTTTGTTCCGGTAAATAGGCAGCAGATTATGTTCCATGTGTTGTTTGGTCGGAATAAAAATGAAATCGCCCGCGGCAGCCAAGCCTCCGAACAGCACAATCGCTTCGGGACTGAAGTACGCCACGGCGTCAGCCAGCGTTTCTCCGAGAATTTTACCCGTTAATTCAAAACTCGCCATCGCCACGCGATCGCCTTCCAATGCCGCGTCATAAACCATTTTGGACGTCAGATCGTTAAAAGGGATATCGCGCAAAACGCTTTCTTCGTTGGTTTGCGACAATTTCTCGAAGACCGTGCGCCTTAAACCAGGCGCCGAAGCGTAGGTCTCAAGGCATCCCCGGCGACCGCAACCGCACAAACGTCCGTTTCTCCGGACAATCACATGACCCATTTCACCGGCAAATCCGTCATGTCCGTAAACCAGTTCGCCGTTCACCACAATTCCGCTGCCCACTCCGGTTCCGAGCGTCACTTCAATAAAATCTTTCATTCCGCGGGCTGCTCCGAATAACATCTCTCCGAGCGCAGCGGCATTGGCGTCGTTTGTAACCGCAACGGGCAAATCGATGTATTTTTTCGCCAGCTTAACCAGATTTACGTTTCCCCATTTTAAATTGGGCGGATTCTCGATTCCCCCGGTGTAATAATTTCCGTTGGGAGCGCCGATTCCGATACCGACTATTTTACTCTCCGCCGATAATTTTTGCAAACGCCTTTCCAATTTTTTAAAAATCCGCTCAAACAGCATTTCCGCAGGCTTCTCCGCTTCAGTGGGCAATTCAATCCGATAACTGATTCTCGCTTCACGATCCACAATTCCGACGGATGTATTTGTTCCCCCAATATCGATGCCGATCACCAATTCTCTCGAAGGCATGAATATCTCCTTGCGTATGATTTTTATTTTCTTTGATGAATTCGCATAAAACCTGTCTCCGTTTATTCCGGTCCGGATTTCCGATTATGCGCTGCTTTAACCCTCCGCTTCCCCGCTACTCCGGGACGGGAGGTGAATTGAATATTTCTAAACTTAATAAAAATTCATGTTATTTCATATTTTTTAATTTCGTCGTCTTATGAGATCCAGTTCGTTTAATGCAAAAGCGTAAGCGCCCAGCGACACGGCTTTACTCGTGCCTATTTTTGAAAGTCCGACGCCGACGCGGCTAAGGGCGTCGTAAACAATCGTGCGTTCGCTGCCGGGAACCTTTATTTCTCTTGCTTCTCCTTCAATAAATCTTGCCAGATCTTCTGCATCTTCAAGATTAAACACGTGAGGAGAAAGGCGGCGGTATTCTCTGCCTTCAAAATTTCGATAAACGGAATTCATTTCATCGATCATTTTTTGGAAGAAAAGCGGATGAGCTCCGGCAAGACCTCCGCCAATCACAGCCAGACCGTCGATTAGGGTTAAAACATTGGCAATGGCGTCGCCTAATGCCCTCGCCAGGGTGTGAAACGACTTTACGGCTGCCTGCCGATTGCCGGCGCGTTTTCCGATACCGATCTCAAAAATATCTTTGGGACTGGGGGCTTCCGAAAAATCGATTCCCGCCTCCTGAGCGTAAACACGCTTCACCGCGCGAATACTCACGCTCTCTTCCACGTTCATCTCGGGATGGAGCATATTTCTCAGCAGCCAGACCTCTCCTGCGCCCGAATTATCTCCGGTAAACAGTTCTCCGTTGCGGACAATGCCGCAGCCAAAACCGGTTCCCAAAGTAAAACCAACCAAATTTTTAAATCGTTTAGGGCTGCCCGCTTTTTCCAAAAGACCGTTGACGTGCGGCAGAAATCCGGCAAGTGCCTCTCCGTAGGCGTACAAATCGCCGTCGTTATTAATAAAGACCGGTAAATTGAATTTATCTTCTAACATGGGGCCCAACGCCACGCCGCCGCGAAACGCCGGAAGATTACCCAAATCGCCGATAATGCCCTTCGGATAGTCGGCGGGTCCGGGAAAGGCAAAACTGACGGCGACCGGTTTTTCCGGCAGATTTTCCTCGACTTTGCGGAATCCATCGACAATGGTTTGCAGGCACAAGTCCAGATCATGCGCGTTAGACGGTAGTTTAATCGGATCGATTATTTCTTTATTGGCGCGGATAGCCGAAAACACAAAATTCGTTCCTCCGGCATCCAGAGTCATCACAATGCGTCGATCATTTTCGTATCCCATAAATTTACTCCTGTCGTTTCTTGTTACGCTCTTGTTAAATTAACAACCGCCGACCACGTCACATAAAGTATGGCTACCAGAGGAACCAAAAATCCCATGAGAGTGGATGAGGTCAGATCCGACACCATGCCCATTATCGGAGGAACAATTGCGCCGCCGACGATCGCCATGATCATCAATCCCGAAAGTTCGTTTGTCTTTTCGGGCATGTGATCGATAGTAATGGAGAAAACCAATGGGAAGATATTGGCAAAAGAAAGACCGATTAAAATAACCGAAAAGATAGCCACCGTTTGGCTGCCCATGAACAATCCGAGGATAGAAATGATCGCCGCGACCGAGGTAACGATAAAAAAGGTTTTTGCCTTTACCCAGGTTAAAATAACTCCGCCGAGAAATCTTCCGACCATCAAAGCGGTGAAAAAAAGTCCGGTTCCCAGAAGACCCAGTTTCCGAATATCGATTTGGAACTGATCTTTGAGATAAAGGGGAATTCCGGAGCTCATGGAAACCTCGGCGCCTACATAAATAAAAATCGCCAGAACCATCATTAAAACGTAGTTGTTTTTGAGCAACGCAAAGCATGACTTAAATGTCGCGGGCTTTGAGTTATCGAATTTTTTTTCTTCGACCTTTAATGCGGAAACAGAGATCAGGGTGATTATTATTACGACGCTGTAAACGGGGAATACAATTTTCCAATCCGCTCCCCAATAACGCGCCGCCAACACCGGCAATACCGGTCCGCTTAAGGAACCTATGGCTTTTACAAATTGACCCAGACTCAAATTGCGTGCATATTTCCCCTCCTCGGAAACATCCCGCATAATGGGATTTCCTGCAACCTGCAAAATTGTGGCGCCGGCGCCTAAAAACAGGACTGCCAGTAACAAAAGCGCAAAAGTATTCATGTTAATTATGGGCAAAATCAAACCGAGCAGAGCAATCACCAAACCTATCTGAAGAACAAACTTTTTCCCTTTTCTGTCCTGGAATATACCCATCGGCACAGAAAGCAATCCAAACATAATAAATCCCACAAACGTCAGTAAAAAAGCAACCGTGTTGCTAAGGACAAACTCTTCTTTAGCCAAACCGACCAATGGTCCCACAACATCGCCAAATCCCATTACCAAAAACGCCAAATAGATGGGAACTGCACGCCGCATTGTCTTTCCTCCTTGCAAAAATTAAAAGATTGTATTACGAATGTTTCTTTTCGTTCATCATTTTAACCAAAGCCCGCACCGATTCTTCATTAAATTCCACGGAATATTTTGTCTTCAGGTATTTCAGTAAATCTTTGGC
>JAJRSN010000233.1 GCA_024278715.1 Calditrichota bacterium | reverse complement strand
GTCGGGGGAGAATCAAAGAATTTTACAATGACCGTCAGCAATAACCATTGCTTTGTTGTCAAATTATCTTTAGCCAAATACTGATCGCCTTTATGCTGCCATTTATGGGCAATTAAGAAAATGCTTCCGAAAATAAATTTCATCTTTTCCAATATCGCTTCTTCTCTCATTTTTTGCCTCTCCGTAATTTATGTAATATATTACGTATTAAAAGGGTAATATGTTACATAAAAAACTAAGATTCAATTATATTTTTGTAAAAATTTGGAAGCCGGGATTTAATTGTTTAGGATCGGGCGGGAGAATCAGAGGGACGAGGGGTGATGGGCAAGATTAAAGATTAAAGTTCTTTCAAGATTAAAGTTACCAAGTGACGAGTAACAAGTGACAAAGTAACAAGGTCGTGATGCGTAATGCGTGATGAGTAACGAGTGACAAGTTTCAAAGTAAGATTGGACACCAAGCGAAAATGGAGAAGCCCGCTTAACCCTTACACCATTAACGCTTAACGAAAAGTGACCGGAGAAGCCGCTTAAACCTTAACCCTTACACTCTTAACAAACTGTCGTAATGCGTGATGAGTAACAAGAAGTAGAAGTTTAGTTGTTTAGAAGTTTAGGGAATTAATTGCATTTACAATCAGAGATTGCGTGGTTTGAGTAAAGACCCCCCTTGCCTTCGGCGTTCCCCCCTTGAAAAAGGGGGGAAATTAAAAGGGGGGATCTTCAACGTAGAATAAAGGAAAAAATGCGTGATAATCGACTGATTGACAAAGGCATGGTGAGTGACAAAGTAAATAGACAGGCTCCCTTCGACAGGCTCAGGGAGCGGAGAGTGATAAAGGACAAAAGAATTATCAGAAAGCAGAATGCAGTGAAGACGGTTTTAAGTGCCAAGACGCTGGAGAAGCCGCTTAACCATTAACCCTTACACGCTTAACAAAATCATGACAAAGTGTAATTAGGGGAATTCCACCCGTCACAGGGATTTCAACAATTTCAAGGGATCAAAATTCTTCTGCAGCTCCGTTAGTTCATCTTTTATTTTATTCAGCCGTTCGTAAAGCGACTGATCGTAAATTTGTTCGATTAAAGGGAAAATCTGCGTCCGGTCAAGATTCAGTTCCATGCCGCCTAACATGGTATAAACCCCGTAGGGCCAACCGAATTTGAGCTCTTTTAATTCGCCGCGATAGGGCAGAAAAATTTCGCCGACCTGCAATTCTTTTAATCGCCTGCCGTTGCCTTCCTGCTCCGAATGAAAGGGGATCACAATTGACGGCTTTCCCGAAACAAGAATTTCCACGGTTGAGCCATATCCGCCGTGGTGAATAACCAGATCGCTCTTGCGGATCGCCGAAACGCCGTCAACCCAGTCGGTAAACAGAACATTTGCCGATCGACCGTTAAAGGTTTTTGCCGGAATTGCGCCTGCTGTGGAGACGAGCACTTTGAAATCCGTACGATCAAACAGGTTCAGAACGGCTTCGAAAAACTGCTGTTCACTAAAACGGTTGGCGCCTCCGCCTGTAGTCACATAAATTTTAGGCACCTCATTTTGTTCGTCAAAGAAAGGGATTTTCTGAACCACATCCGAAATTTCACTCAACGCTCCGGAAAAAACAATATTTTTTTGCTTTCCGTCAACCGGTTCCACGGAAGGCGACGAAGGAATTAAATAGAGATCACCGCGCAGCAAATCTTCCGTTTTTTGAACATCGGACACGGACAAAGAATCCAGTAAAACCCGGAACGGCTGGAGAGCATCGGGATGAATTAAGCGTGGCGGCTGCTTTAACCACCAGAAAAATTTGGGATCGGGCGGGAATCCAGCCAGCCGGGTAATTTGAATAACGGGAATATTTAGTTTTTTACCAAGCAAAAAGGTCAGAAAATGCGTATCCCCGATCAACACATCCGGCTTAAAACGTTCGGTAATTTTTTCCAACTGCCTGAACCGGCGCCGAACGATGCGCTGAGAGAGATATTCGTCTCTGGGAACCTGATAAGCAAGACCGTCAAAAACCAGAAACACCGGAGGCTTGGACGGAGAATCTACCATCTCTATTTTCGGCAGATGCGGTTTTTTTATCTGTAATTTAAGATATTTTTCTTTTCGGGTATTTAATAAATAGGTCGGAATTCCGGAATCGATGCCGGCTTTAAAGTGCTTATTTTCCAGCACAAGCGCCGCATTAACGCCGGACGCCTGTAATTTTTTAGCTAAATAAATGCACCGCGAGACGTGTCCCCGCCCGCCGCCGTGATCACTGGGAATTAACAACACGCGTTTCATCGGATTCTGTTTACTCCTTTTCTAAAATCTCAATCGTTCCGCTTTGTCCGTTAATACGAATACTTTGCCCGTCTCTTAATCGACCGGTGGCGTCTTTAACAGCAGCTACCATGGGAATCCCGAATTCACGGGCAATAATCGCCCCATGCGACAACGCGCCGCCGATTTCGGTAATAATTCCGCCCGCCAAAGCCATCAACGGAGTCCAACCGGGATTGGTGGCTCTGGTAACCAGAATTTCACCCTTTTGCAAGGCGCTGCTCTGGTCCGCCTGCAGGATTACACGCACTCTTCCTTCCGCCACTCCCGCGCTGCAGGGAATTCCCGACAAACTTCCTGCGGGCGCTTCTTCTTCCGTTAAAGGAATCCATCGATCGCCCGTCTGTTTCAGGCGGTCGGGATGTTTGACCAGCATTTGCCGCGAACGCCGTTCTTTTCGCTCCGCCGCTTGTTTCAATAGCTCGGATTTCAGTCCGTCATTCTTCACCAGTCTGTCGATCTCATCAAGCTTCAGGTAAAAAATCGCCTGCGGATCATCAAAATAGCGTTTATTGAGTTCAATCGCATTTTGTTTTAACCGGTCAAATCCCTTTACCAGAAATTGTTTTAAAATTTCGCGTTCAAAGCTAAAATATTCTGCCTTTTTAAGCAAATATCCGAACAAAAATTTTTGTGGAATTTTTAAAGAATCAATAGCCTGCCTGCGCAGCTTCCGACGCTCTTTTTCCATAGATTTCAGGCGTCTCGCAAAATCAAACTCCGGCTCGCTTTTTTTCACATACGCTTGCAGCGATCGAAAAATATAGGAACGGTCTTCCCGCCATCTCGGATAGATGATTTCGAATTCATGTAAAGCGCCGTGACCGTACTCCTCAAAAAAAAGATTAATTCCCTCTTTCAACGGCTCGCCCTGCGGAAGACCGGCAACCCAGCGGGCAATCTCGTCGGGAGATTGATTTAAAAACTTTTCCCGGTATCTGGGATTTTGCCTGATCCACTTCGCCAATACCCACAACGAACGGGTCGAGCGCGTGCTTTCCACTTCGCCGATTCCCTGCAGCAGTTTATTAACATCGATATCGGGAACCTTCAGATTTTCCCTGCACATCTTATCAAGAATCTGATAAAATATCTCGGCAAAAATCGTGGTTGCAATGTGTAAATTCATCAAACGCCGAAGATCAGCCAAAATTACCTTAATATTGGCAAAAAGCCGCTTGGAATCCGCGCCGCTTAAATCGACCTCTTTACGCTTGAATACTTTTCGTTTTTGAATTCGATTTATCCGCCTCGGCAGAATTTGCAAAAACAAGCTCAGACGCAATAACAGATAGCCGAGTTTAAACGCATTTTTCAAAAGGCGGAACGGATTGCGCTCTCCTTTTCCCAGATAGGTGCTCAAATAAAAAGCCTGCAAAATTTGGCGAAACGCCATCTGGTTGAAATAAACCTTGCCTTCGTACAGAGTAAAAAGCTCCCGTTGTCCGAGTTTTAAGCCCACGTTCCTGAGAAAATACCGATAGGCGCCGTTGGACATCGGTTTTAAAACGCTCCAGCTAAACGGCGTAACCACATCCGGGATTACCTCGCCCACGTTTTCGTTTGTCCAGATTATGACATCCTTCAGCGTGGTTATGGGACGGAATTGAAGGAAAAAATAGCAACCGTCGCCAAACGCCCATTCCACATCAACGGGTTCGGCTACAATTCGCTCAAGGCGCAAAAGCTCGCCGATAAATTCGTCAATCCCGGGGAGCTTCTTTTTGCCCGTCACATCGATCGGCTTTCCTGTTTCCGCCTTCTCTCTTTTAACAACCAGTTCTTCCGGGGTTACCCTGCCATCGACCAGTTTATCGCCGGTTCCTTCCACGTACTCGATGAGCAGTTCGTCCTTTTCGGGAAAAGCCGGATTCTGCGAAAATGCCACGCCTGCAAACTGCGCATCAACCATCCGCTGCAGAATAACGCCCATCTCAAAAGCGGGCAAAGGCAGGCTATTTTTTTGACAATATTCCCAAACGGCGTCCGAAAACAAAGACGCCCACACCTTGCGAACGGCATGAGCAATAGCGGACGCCTCAAGCGGAACATTGAGTTCGCTGTGATACTGCCCGGCAAACGAATGTCCGGCGCGGTCTTCGTTCACCGCGGAAGAACGCACGGCAAGAGCTTCGCTTCCTCCGGTCTTCCGGCTTTGCGCCAGATTAGCCAAAGCGTTCTCAAAATCGGAACCGAGCGGGTGAGTCACTATTTTTTGCCGGATTTGCGCCAGTTCGGTTTTAAGATTCAAACCTTCTTCCGCCGATTTTACCCCGTGGATAAGCCGCTCTATCTGCCCGTGAATTTTGCACTCTTTCAGGAACGCGCGGCAAACCTTAACGGGAATGAACGCCGATTCGGGAACCGGAAAGCCCTTGCGCATTAAAAAAGAAATGTTGGCAGCCTTTTGACCGACCTGCTTTACGGATACTCTTTCGGAGGCGTCGATTATGAATTTACTCATTCAGTATCATCTCTTCCCCGAATATTTCCACCTGTTTGCCGCCGCCCGTTTTACCCCACCAGCGATGACGGCGATATTTGCCGTTTGTTAAAATATCTCTGAATATTTTCATCGGATTATTTTCCAGACTGACCGCCGCTAAAACTTCGCGAATTTTTCCAGCCCAGCTTAAATACGACGGGATGGAGGGAAGCAAAAAACGCAGATCATCAATTTGAACGGTCTTCGTAAAATC
This sequence comes from Calditrichota bacterium, assembly GCA_024278715.1. Lineage (GTDB taxonomy): Bacteria > Calditrichota > Calditrichia > Calditrichales > Calditrichaceae > Caldithrix. Next base: position 588 of record JAJRSN010000233.1, on the reverse strand, counting down.
TACCTTCAGGTCTCCGATGGGACTTTTAATTTCGATTCTTTTGGAATTCAGTTCAATTTTCGCTTTTGTTGTGACTTCCTGTTTTAAAGGCGAAGATTTTACCAATACATTAAATTCCTTACCTTTAATCGAAATAATTTTACCTACAATCCACAATTCTTCGTTAAAATAAATTTTCATCCAGACCCATGATTTTAATTCTTTTTTCAGATTAACGGTGCCGCGGTTGGCGTCGTGATACCCCTTGCCCGAAATCGTTATTTCTTTCCACCTGTTTTCTCTTTTGTCAGGATAACGGAAGGTACCCTTTGCCAGCGCGTGCGGCATGTACAAATGCCATGAAAAAGATTTTTGATTCTCTTTATCGGCAAACAAATCCAGTTCCAAAACGCGGTCGTTTTTAGCCCGATTAATCATTTGCAAATTAAGCTCAAAGCGTTGTGATTGCGCTTCTATTTTCACCAGATCTTTGCTTCGGCTGAACAAGAGTTTCGGATCTTTGGAATGTACGATTTTTGTCCTTCCCTGCTCAAATTCAAATTGATTCAGCGGTATCGCCAAATACTTGTGAAAAAACGGCTGATTTTC
>JAJRSN010000232.1 GCA_024278715.1 Calditrichota bacterium | reverse complement strand
GCGCCTGTTGTGTTTCGGGGATGGCGTTCTGCCAGCGCACCTCCGCCTGGTACAACTGAAACTCGGAAGCAAGACCGTTTTCGTATTTCTTTTTTACGTTTTCATAATTATCTTTGGCGTTTTGTTCGGCGTCTTTTTTAAGCTGCCACACCTTTTTAAGCAACAGCGCCTGATAAAAGCCCTTTTTGGCAAAGGTCAGAATTTCACGGTCGCTGGCTTGAAAAATAAACTGCGACATCCGTTCGTACTGTTTGGCTGCGGTCAGAGCCGTACCAATTTTGAAACTAAAAATGGGCTGTAACAGCACCGCGTTTACGCTGTATTCATTACTTTTTGAAATTTTGAATTTCTGCCTGACCGTTCCGCCGCCCTCGACCGGAAAATCCACGTAAAGATAATTTTCCAGCAGATTCCGGCGATAATTTCCCTGAGCCGAAATTTTCGGCAAAGCGGTAGCCCAGGCTTCGCGCTTTTGAGCCTTCGCCATTTCCAGGTCTTTTGCGGCTAATTTCAAATCGTCGCTGTTCTTTTTCACCAAATCAATAAAAGACTCAAGAGTGTAAGTTTCCGCCTGCAGCGTAAACGCACTCAACAGGCAGAACAACAGAATCCATTTTATTTTTTGCATGGTCATCTCCATTCCTTATTGCTCACTTTTCACCGATGAATCGGATTTTGAAGTCAAATAGTACAACGCCGGGATTACGATCAGCGTAAGCACGGCTGAAACCAATAATCCTCCGATGCTCACAATACCCATGGGCTGACGAATCTCCACTCCCGAAGAGCCGATACCTAAAGCCAGGGGCAGCATTCCCAACATGATCGCGACCGTTGACATAATGATCGGCTTCAATTTAGTGGGGCAGGCTTCGATCAGGGCGTCACGCACATTTTTTCCCTGTTTGCGCAGAATATTGGTGTAATCTAGCAAAAGAATGGCATTATTGACCACAATACCGACCAACATCACAATAGCCATCATGGAAATTGTGTTCATGGTTTTTCCGGTAATAAACAGAGCCCAGAAAACCCCGATCAACCCCAGCGGAATGGTGCCGAGGATAATGAGCGGCTGCCATAAACTTTCCATGATAGCCGCCAGCAGCATGTAGGTAAGCACAATGGCGATCAAAAAGGTTCGCAGCATATCGCGCGCTGTTTTCGCCATCATTTCCGCGTCGCCGCCCCATTCATATTTGTAGCCGGGTTTAAAATTTATTTCCGCCATCTTTTGATTAATTTGATTCACAATACCGCCCAGCGGATATCCCGGCGCGCTATAACCGGTAAACTGGATGGCTTTAAATTTATCCTTATGCATAATTTTACTGTAACCTTCGGAAAGCGTTAAATCAGCTAACTGGGCAAGTCTGTAAACGCCGGTGCGCGAAACAATCGCCAAATTTTCCAATTCTTCCGGAGAATTTACCGAACCGTCGTTTAAGGTCAATCGAATATCGTATTCATTGCCGTGTTCGCGATATTTTGTGGTCACCATGCCTTCGACCGCGGCGCGCACCGTCATGGCAATATCCGTAACCGTTAAACCGGCTTCCGCCAATTTATCACGATAGGGTTTGATGGTGATTTCCGGTTTGCCGGAGCGAGAGCTTGTGTTCAGATTAACCAGCCCCGGAATATCGTGAATTTTGGTTAAGAGATCACGTTTGTACGCTTCCAACTGTTCCATATCCTGTCCCATTAAATAGAACTGAACGGGGGCTTCGCCGCTGCCCATCGACGAAATAGCCGAAACGCGGATTTTTGCGTTGGGAATATCGGACAACTCGCGAATAAACATATTAGCCGCCTGACTGCTGGAAATTTCGCGTTTGTCCAGATCAACCAACTTGACCTGCATTTTCGCCAGATTCGTTCCCATATCCAATTCGCTTAACGATCCTATTGTTGTGAGCAGATTTTTGACTTCGGGATGATTCTCCAGCCTCTGTTCAACCGTCCGCACCAGATTGGCGGTTTCTTCCAGCTTATAACCCTGCGGCAATTCCAATTCTATCAACACATCGCCCTCATCCGTAAGTGGCATAAATTCGAATCCCACGCGTCCGGCAATAAACATGCTGAAAATAAAAATTACCAGCGTTACGCCAATTATTCCCACCGTGCGACCTTTGCTTTTGATGATCCATCCTAAAATATTTTGATAGAACCTTTCCCAGCCGCGGAACATTGCTTCTAACCTTAGCCCGATTTTGCCTTTTTTTGTTTCGACTTCGGGTAAAAGAATAGACGCTAACATGGGCGTGATCGTAAATGAAACGATCAGTGAAAAAATAGTGGCGTAAGTAACCGTCAGCGCAAATTCTTTAAAAAATTGCCCGACAATACTCGACATATTGGCGATGGGCAAAAAGACCACGATATTGGTCAACGTGGAAGCAATGATCGCCACCGCGATTTCCGCCGTTCCCTTTTCCGCGGCATCCCTGCGATTATGCCCCATTTCTTTGTGGCGAAAGATATTTTCCAACACCACAACGGAGTTGGTAACCAATATTCCGACCGCGGTAGAAAGCCCCATCAATGTCATGATATTCAGACTAAAGCCCGAATATTGCATCAGTAAAAAAGTGGACAAAATAGATGTGGGCATGGCTAAAGCGACAATAATCGTCGATCTTAAGTCGTGCAGAAAAAAGAGCAGCACAAGACCTGTGAAGATAATTCCGAGAATGATATTTCCGAGAGTGTCCCCGACCGAGCTTTCGATAAAAAGGGAACGGTCGTGCACGATGGAAAGTTTACAGCTTGCCGGCAGCTCTTTTTGGATGATCGGAAGCACTTTTTTGATTTGTTCCGCCATTTTTACGGTGTTTCCGTCCGCGCTCTTGACAATACTGAGCAGCACAACGTTGTCCTGCCGCAGCTTATGCTCGTTATCAAAGAAAATGCTGCGTTGACGGACTTCCGCTCCGGTGTCTTTAATATTTGCAATTGAACTGAGTTTTTTAATGCCAAAAGCCGTGGCAATGTCAAGATTTTTAAGCGCTTCAACGCGATCAAATTCGCCGTCCACCCGCACGGAAAGTTCCTGCTTTCCCTGACTAAAATGACCGCCGGGAACGTTTAAATTCTGCGCGGCTAAAATTTGACTTAACTGCAAAAGCGAAATGGCGTTTTCGTAAACAACGCGATTGTCTAATTCCACGCGAATTTCCCGTTCCTGACCGCCGGTAATGGTAACTTTACCGACGCCCTCAACCTGCGAAAGCCGGTCCTTTACTTTTTTGTCGGCAACCTCGTACAGTTCCGTCAGACTAATATCTCCGGAAAGAAGAACATCCATAATCGGAAAAGCGCTGATGTCAAATTTTTCGACCACCGGCAGCTCAATATCGCGCGGCAATTGATTTAAAATAGCATTGACCTTATCCTTAATTTCCTGGTTTGCCACATCGACGTCTTTTCCCAATTCAAACCGAATAATTACGTACGAAACCCCTTCCATGGAATATGACTGAATAAGATCCAGTTTACTCACGGTAGCTACCGCGTCTTCAATTTTTTTGGTTACTTGATTCTCAATTTCCTTAGGTCCTGCGCCGGGATAAACGGTTTGAACCGTGACCACAGGAATTTTCACCTCGGGCATCAAATCCAAAGTCAGCGCAAAATAGGAAAGTATTCCAAACAGGATAAAAACAACCAAGCCCATTGTGACCATTATCGGTCGCTTAATCGAAATGCTCGCTAAAAACATAACCTCCCTCTCAACCGGTTATTTTTACTTTACTGCCTTCTTTTAATAACATCTGCCCTTCAACTATCAATTGATCACCGGGCTTTAAGCCTTTTAAAACTTCAATCTTCATTCCGTTTTGTTTGCCTAATTTTACGGCGCGTTTCTTTGCCAGCCCGTCTAAATTGACAAATACAAAATAGGCGTCGCCTTCTTTAATAACGTCCGTCGCTTCGACAACAACGGCTTCCGGATTTTGGTAAGACTCGATTTCGATCTCCGCCGTAACCCCGCATTTAAACCGATTATCCGGATTATCGAATTCAAGAACGGCTTTAAAAGCCCTGTGAATCACGTCCATTGCCATATTCACCTGAACGACGCGTCCTTTTATTTCGACGCCATTCCAGCGGGCGACGGCGGGCAATCCGTCTTTAACTTCCGTTATTTCTTTTTCGGAGACCCAGATTTCCGCTTTCATTCGCTGGGTTTGGGCAATGGTAAACAATTCGGCTTTGGAATCCACATTGTCCGTTTCGCGCACATCAATTTTGGTTACATATCCGCTAATGGGCGCCTTAACTTTTACCGCCTGACGAACAGCATCCCAATTTGCTTTAGCTACCTCGTACTGAGTTTTTGCGTTGTCCAGATCCTGCTGAGAAATACCGCCCGTTTTAAAAAGATTGTCCATGCGCTTATACAATCGTTCCGCGTTTTCATAGGCAACCTTTGCCTGATAATATCTGGCGGCGGGATTATCGGTCGGAAAGGTGAGCAACACCTGATCCTTGCGAACATAGTCGCCGACCTTTACCAGAATTTTCTCAACCCGATCTCCGATGCTGGCAAAAGCGGAAGATTCCCGGTATCCGCGCAACGGAGCGTTAAAATACAAGCTTTTCGTAAACTTTTGCGGTTTGATTTCCCGTATTCTTACCGGTACTCCTTCTTCCGCATAAATCTGTTCCATATTTTTCGCTTCGGTTTTCTCTTTAGCGCAACTGCTCAAAATCAGCAAACTCATAAGCGCAAAAATAACCGGAATGACTCGCCTGTACATTTTATCTCCTTTCTCTAAAATTTATTTTTAATTTGTCGCCTTCTCGCAAATGAATAAGCATACGTTTCGGACAAAATTATCCTGTAAGCAATTCATTTTTGATAAATTCGTTTAATTACGTTTTTTCCCAATCTTCCCCGACCTTCTCCCAGTGACGCAGCAAAGGGGTTCGGAGGAGTGTAAATTTTCACGATTAATAAAAATACCTGTTTTACTAATTCGTTGTTTTTTTTCAATTTCGCTATCGGAAAAAAGCGGGCTCTTTTCATTCCCTGCGTAAAATACCATTCATAATCAGCTTATACGATTCTTCCAGCAATTCATCTTCTTCCACCCCGAACTCCGATTTTAATTCATCGCAAATCAAATAGAATCTCTGCAGGAATCCGGTAAATTGCAGCCAGATAACGATAATGGATTTAACGGGATCGAGATCTTCCCGAACAAGTCCTTCCCGCTTTCCCTGTTCGATTAAATCGCTCCATCTTTTTAAATTCTTGCGTTCCCGTTTAAAGGATTCTTCTATTTTATCAAAACCGCTTTTGAGCAGAGCCCGATTGATATGAAAATATTCGATGACCTCGAAATAATCCGGATACCGCTTTTTGAATTCGGCAATGGTTTTAAGAAGACTCAGTATTTTTTCTTTGGTCGAGGGCGCCCGGTTAACGGCGTTTTCCATCATTTCAAGTAAAATCGCTTCTCCGCGCAGATGAATTGCAAAATACAGCTCTTCTTTACTCTTAAAATAAAAATAAAGCGTCGCTTTGCTCAATTCAGCCTGTTCGGCTATCATATCCATGGTTGTCTTCTCAAATCCGTTGCGGAAAAAGACGTGTTCCGCGGCAGAAATTATCTCCTGACGTCTTCTCTCTTTTTCTCGTTCTTTACGCTCCGAAATACCCATTTTGTCTCTCCGTTACATTTATTAAACCCTGAGTTGATAATTAGACGTAGAGTATAGTAAAAAGTTTCAACTTAAATCGGGGATTTTAATTTTTTTTTTAGATGAGCGACAAGGACGTGACGGGTAAAATTAAAGATTAAAGTTCTTTCAAGATTAAAGCGACCAATGACGGAGTTGCAGGATACCGGTTGCAAGTAACGAGTGAAAAATAAGAAAAATGACAAAAGAAAAATGAAAAAGGATATCAGAAAGCAGAAAGCCGTGAGTAAAAAGTGACGCTTGACGAGTAAAATAGGCACGATGTGTTCCAAATAACCGTTTTTCTTGAGCGCCAAAAAAAACAGAACCAATTTTTTTTGCGTCCTTTGCGCATCCTTGGCGAACTTCGCGGTTAATTT
>JAJRSN010000231.1 GCA_024278715.1 Calditrichota bacterium | reverse complement strand
GCGGTCGAAGCTTTAACTTCCGTTTCGTACCTGGTTTGGGGATACTGATCGGGATGAAATAAGAAATGCGTGTCTCCGTTTTGAGCGACCACAATCTCCAGAAATTTATCCATGGCTGCGCCCGATTTAAGAATTTCGCGCGCCTTGTCAATTCCGTCTTCAATGCTGTCGGCTTTTTCACCGAGGTAAATCATCGTTCCCGCCAGAGTCAGGGTGACTTCAACAAGATCCGCCGGACCGTTTCCGTTAAGAGTATCGAGGCATTCTTTTATTTCCAGCCAGTTTCCCACGGCGTTACCCAGAGGTTGATTCATATTTGTAATATAAGCCATGGTACGCTTATTAAATTGTTCGCCGATCCCGATGAGTTGTCTGGCGAGTTCCTTCGATTGTTCGTATTCTTTCATAAAGGCGCCGCTGCCGGTCTTGATGTCAAGAACCAGGGCGTCGATACCCTCGGCAATCTTTTTGCTCATAATGCTTCCGCAAATCAAAGGAATGGACTCGATTGTAGCGGTGACATCGCGCAAGGCGTATATTTTTTTGTCCGCCGGAACGATCTCTTCGGTCTGCCCGATTAAACAGGCGCCGACTTTTTGCAGGCGCTCTTTAAATTCGGGAATAGTCAAATTAACCCGAAAGCCGGGAATGCTTTCCAATTTATCCAATGTACCTCCCGTGTGTCCCAATCCCCTTCCGGAGATCATGGGCACGGGAACTCCCGCTGCGGCGACGATCGGCGCTAAAATAATAGACACCTTATCGCCCACTCCGCCCGTACTGTGCTTATCCACCTTAATGCCCGGAATATCGCTCAGATCGATGATCTGTCCCGAATTAAGCATGGCGTCGGTATAAACCCGCGACTCCTTTTCGTCCAGCCCGCGGATGAACATCGCCATCAATAAAGAAGCCATTTGATAGTCCGGAACGCGTCCCTTGGTGTAGCCTTTAATTACAAAACGGATTTCTTCTTCGGTTAATCGCAGTCCGTCTCGTTTTTTCCTGATAATTTCGTACATGCTTAGCATAGAATAATCCCTGTATTCTTTAATTTTAAAGCATTAAAACTAATAATCAAATAGCATAAATAAAAATTTTTTCTTTCGGAATTGAAATCGATTTTTATCAAACTCTGTATTCGTTTTTTATTATATTGGTTTTTCGCGTTATCGGATAGTTAAACCGGGCGGAAAAACAGTCGGAAGGATAAGACTTTCCCTTCCCTTTTTCAGACATTTGACAGGCGGTTTTTCTAAGGGAATAACGAGGATTTGATCTTTTTGCCAGCTCGGTTCGTTACAGCAGGAAGTCCTGATGAGAGACTCGGGCGATGGGACGGATTTTGTTAACAAAGTAAAAAAACAAAACGTCGTAAATACGATTACGGTTAATAACACAAAAGAAGGAAATTTGAAATTCTTCCCGATAAGTACTGTTATTTTTCAGGAAAATTAAAACAATCCCCTGAAATGCAGCCATGACACGATAATTACGGAGCGCAGTAACTCATTCATTCTATTGACTATGAGCTAAAAAAAGATCGTTTGCAATAAAAAGTTTTAGAGAATAACGAAATTTTGTAGTAATTTTACGATAGACAATTCAATTTAAGGTTTGACATAATTTTAATAATTAGATATATTTTTAATTTTACGGAGATGGAGTAAAGATGAAATTATACGATTATTTGCCTAAAGAGCATATTGAGCCCAACCTGAAAGGGCAGACGAAATTTCAGATTATCGAGGAATTACTTGATTTGCTTTACAAGAACAATCGTCTGCTGGATCGCGAAGTGGCGCTGCAGGATGTTCTTGCCCGGGAGGGGTATCTGAGCACGGGATTGGAGAACGGTCTTGCCATACCCCACGCCAAAACCGACGGAGTGGAACGGCTGGAACTAGCCTTTGGGGTTAAAAAAGACGGAGTTGATTTTGAATCGCTGGACGGTAAACCGGCAAACCTGATCTTTTTGGTTCTTTCTCCGCGCGACACCTCGGGTCCTCACATTCAAACCCTGGCTATTATTTCGCGCAATTTAAAAAATAAAGAGATTCGCGAAATGCTTTTAAACGCTTCGACGCGCGAAGAAATCATGGATATTATTATAAATCGGTTCGAATATTAATGTCGAAAAAACAGAAAATTTTTTTTGCCGAGCTGCAACCCTACCTTAATCGGCTTCAACAACATCTCGCAGAGTTCGGAAACGAGGAGAGCATTCCCCTTTTTTATGATCCGATTCACTACATTCTTAAACTTCCGGGCAAACGCATCCGACCGTTACTGGTCATTTTGTCCGCTCTTACCTGCGGGGGCAAATTAGAGAGCGCATTGTATCCGGCTGCCGCCGTGGAATTGCTTCACAACTTTACGCTCGTTCACGACGATATAATGGACAACGACGACCTGCGACGCGGGCAGCCCACGGTTCATAAAAAATGGGACATCGGAACAGCCATTCTTGCCGGCGACGGCTTGATGGGTCTGGCTTTTAAAAAATTGTTGGAATGCCCCGAGGGTGACGTGCTTACCATGGTGCGGCGCTTTACCGAAGTAATGCTGATTATTTGCGAAGGTCAGGGAATGGACAAGATGTTCGAGATGGAAGCGGACGTGTCCGAAGAAAAGTATCTGGAGATGATCCGCCGCAAGACGGCTGTTTTAATCGAACTCTCCTGTGAACTGGGCGCCCTTACCGCCGCCGCGCACCGGGAAGATATTAGGTTGTTTCGGCGATTCGGTCACGCGCTGGGCATGGGCTTTCAGATTCAGGATGATTTTCTGGATATTATGGCTGAGGAGCAGGCGCTGGGGAAAAAGGTGGGCAGCGACTGGATGATGCACAAACAAACAATTTTAACCATTAAATTACGCCAAAGAACGCAGGGCAACATTAACGATCTATCATTTGAAGAATTCCGCGAGCTGCTAAAGGATCAACGCATCGTGAAAGAGGTGGAAGAGCTCTATCAGGCGTATTTTCAGGATGCCTTAGACGCGCTGAACGCGCTTCCGCAAAATTCCTATAATCGGTCGCTAAAAGAGCTCACCTCATTAATCCAAAACCGCCGCTGGTGACGGGCATGACCGGGTTTAACGTCAAAAGCGCCGCGGCGATAATGCTGTCGTTGTGGTTACTTTTTTCCTGCTCCGCCCGATTTACTCAACAAGCCCCTCAAAGGATCACCCTGAAAGAAGACGCCTTAAGACGCGCCGCCGAACATTGGCTCGGAACGCCCTACCAATACGGCGGGGACAGCCGCCGGGGAATCGATTGTTCGGCTTTGGTCCGCCGTCTGTACAAAGAAGCGTTCGGGATCGAACTGCCGCGGCAATCCGCAGCTCAACGGCAACTGGGTTATTCGGTTCACGCGCCCTATTTAAAAGCGGGCGATCTTTTGTTCTTTCGTTTTTCCGGCGACGAAGGCATTGAACACGTGGGAGTGTACCTCGGAAATCAGCAATTTGTTCACGCATCTTCCAAACGAGGGGTGGTCATCGACCGCATAGACGACCCCTATTACAAAAAACATCTGGTTGTAGTAAAACGAGTCTATCGCTAATCTCTGCTCAGCGTTTTGATCAAAGTGATAACTGCCTGCCTTGTCTCTTCGGGCAATCGGGAAATTTTACGCGCAAGAGCCAGATCCGTATCGTAAACAGCGTCTTCTTCGTGCACCTGCTCCGCCTCGCTGCCATACCAATACGACTTTTTACCCGTTAAAATCCATTCCACGGTGGTCTGCCCCATCACGGCTAAGCGATAGAGCACATCGGCGGGAGGCAGGCGGTTATTCAGATATTTACTGATCGCCGACTGGCTGATCCGCAGAGCCGCGGCTAACTCCTGCTGAGTAAGCCCCAACTGAAGACGGATGGTATCAATGCGTTTTCCGATATTTTTTTTGTCGATCATGTCCGTTCGGAAATTAATATTATATTTGGAATATTACAATCGGTATATTATATTACCGACGGAATATAAAAGAAGTTTTAGCAAAATGCAAGAATACCGGCTATATACGCTTTGGAAGTCATTAAGCCGAACGCATCGCGTGCTCGAATTCAACGGACGCCGTTTGCGCGTATTGCATCCCGGACAGTTAAACCTGTCCCGCGGTCCCGACTTCACCTCCGCCTGCTTTGAGCTCGATAACGTGCGCATAACAGGAGACGTCGAAATGCACGTCCGCCTGAACGACTGGTATTTGCACCGTCATCACCTGGATCCCTTCTACAAAAATGTTGCGTTGCACGTGGTTTTAAAAACTCCTTCCGACGACGCCGATCGGGTAGTTTCCGATGTGAGCCGTCGGAATATTCCCACGTTTTTCATCGACCGGGAAGAGTTCAAACATTCGCTCGAACATCCGGCGATGCGCTGCACTCCTCCTCCGACAATCCGGATTGACGAATTACAAAAGCTGTCGTTACAACGTCTCGACACCAAAATCAGATATTTTCAACACTCCTTGCAGGCGCAGCCGTTCGAACAGGTTTTTTACGAACATTTTTTCCGGGTGTTGGGTTATCCGCGTAATCAGACGTCTTTTCGGCTGCTGGCGCAACATTTAAACTGGGGCTGGCTGGAGCGGAACTGGTCGCAGCTCTGGATCGGCGAAGAATTACTATACGGCTTGTACGCCGGGCAGGCTGGTTTTTTGCCCCGGCGCTCCGACGACGCTTACGTGAACCGTCTTGTCTTTTTCTACAAAGAATTCCGTAATCTTCTTCCCTTCTCCGGATTAACTCCCGAGCACTGGCAATTCAGCGGAGTTCGTCCCTGCAATCATCCGCATTTTCGGCTGGCTGCGTGGGTGGCGCTTATTCTGCAACACGAACAGCTTCCCGCAAATGCTCTTTGGGAAATGCTCTCCTGCAGGGAACCCATGGAGGTGTCGTACAAAAAGCTTTTACGTTTTTTCTCGATTCCGGCTCAGGGTTACTGGTCAACCCATTATGTTCTGGAGAAAAGCCACCGCAAGAACAAGCGAAAAATGTATTTTGGGACTGCCCGAATTCACGAATTGCTCATCAACCTGATTATTCCGCTTTTTTCGGCTCAGGCGCTTTTGCAGGGTTCGCTCGGTTTTGCCGATTACTTACGCGAAGTTTATTTGTGGATTCCGGCATGCGATATTTACCGGAGTTTCAGGAAATTTTTTCCGTGGCTGGTTCGTTATCAGACACACTGGGAAAAGCAAGCGCTGCTGCAGGGGTTTATTCAACTGGACGCCGGGTATTGTCAGCTTGGCGCCTGCGACGACTGTCCCCTGCAACATAGTGTTGACAAAATTTCCTAAATTTGTTAAACTTGTCGGCTATTTATCCGATAAATAAGACAAACTTTTAACCAAAAAAAAGAACTATTTGCTCCGATATCATTTCAGAATAAAGCACAATAGGCTTTGAAAGGAGTTTTCATGGAATTTACCTGGTTGGATCCCATAATGATTCGCAATTTCATTTACGCGGTAATAGGCGTTCTGGTGGGTATGGTTTCTTCGATTGTCACGTACAAGCTGGTAAACAAGAGTACGAATTTTGACATACCGAAAGAATTGGAAAAAGGGAACCTTGCGGTTGGAATGGTTGTTGCAGGAATATTCATTATGATTGGGTTGATAGTAGGATTAATCATAGGGATGAGTTTAAATTGAAGATAAGATTGTTACTTTTTGTCGGTATATTTCTGATTCTCAACTTTGTCGGTTGCGCGCGTTCGCCGCGAACTCCCGTTACGATGAACAAAGCGGACAGTGCATTATTCCGAATGGTGGAAAATCGTATTCAGGAAAAGCAGCAATTACAAAAATTGCTTTTGCAACTGGAACGTTCCAATTCCCTGCAATTGATCAGCCGTTATAGACCGCTTATTAAAAAATATTCCAAGCGGTACGGATTTGATTATCGTTTGATTATCGCTCAGATCATTCAGGAATCCGGTTTTAAAATGCACGCTCGCAGCCGTGTGGGCGCAAGAGGCTTGATGCAAATAATGCCCGGCACAGCCCGCGAACTGAGCCGTGAACTGGATATTGAATATATTATGCTGCGACCGAGGGAAAACATCGCGGCGGGAATTTACCATCTGTACAAGCAATACCGGTATTTCCCCGACGCGCCCAGAGAAGATCGCCTAAAATTGGCTCTTGCCAGTTATAATTCCGGAGCCGGAAGAGTTTTTGACGCTCAGGATATCGCCCGCTATTATAAACAGCCCGCCAATAAATGGGAAACGGTTAAACCGTATCTGGCGATGCTTAAGAGATCGGACTGGCAGTTACACCTGCAGGTTTGGCCCACGGGTAGACCGCCGCACGGTTATTTTTACGGATACGAAGAGACCATCGGCTATGTGGAAAATATCTGGTCCATGTTTAAGATATACCGCAAAATTTTATAATTTTATTCACCTCGTCAAATTTTAAGCCCCTCTTTACGCCCGGTAAGCGAAAATCTTCTCCTTGCAAAACATTGCATCCGGGCTGCCAAAATCATTTTTTTAAAAAACCTCTTGATTAATCCGTAATTTAATTTAAATTCTCTTTGAAATCGGAAAAGATGATTTAATGCACGAGTTATTTTAAAGATAAATCAAACTAAAGCCGATAACCCCGATAGCTCCACCAATCAGGAGATTTTACAATCATGTATAAAATAAGTTCTGTAATAGCCGTCATTGTTTTTTTAGTCCTTGTCTCATTTGCCGATCAGGCTTCAAAATCTTCGGCAAAAGTAAAATTCTTACTGGGAGACGTGCAACTGATGCGCCAGGGGAAAACGCAATGGCAGAAGATTCGTTTCAATCAAAACATTTACGAAGGCGATCGCATACGCACCTCTTTGAATGCGCGCGTGGAACTGGCTATGCCGGACGGTTCGGTTATCAAGATTAACGAAAATACCATGTTTGACGTAAAAGAGATAAAAACGCCGGAGAACGATCGTTCCGATCGTATGAGTTTTACCCTTTGGGTGGGAAGTATTTTCGCCAAATTTCAGAAGATTGTGGAACAGCGTCAGTCCCGCACCGTGGAAAGTCCCAGCGCTGTTGTGGCTGTTCGGGGCACGGAATTTGACATGACGGTCGATCAAAAGCAGACGACCACGGTTCGCGTTTACGAAGGTCGGGTAGCGATCCGTTCCAAGCAGGTAGCCGGGGAGGTATTGGTGGGCACGAACCAGCAGTCCAAGGTTGAACCCGGAAAGCCGCCCACTCCGCCCGCTCCTTTTAAGAGCGAAGAAGAGAAAAAAACCGAAGAAACGGCGCAGGGCGTTTTATTAAAAATCGATTTAAAAAAATTCCAATTTACGGATAAGGCGATGTTGGCAGCCGGATTGCCTTTAAGGGGCAAAACAATTCCCGGCGCGCGAATTATTGTCAACGGCATTCCTTTGACCGTGACTCAGAACGGACTCTTCAGAGGAAGAATCCCTGTTCAGGAAGGTGTAAACGAATTGCAGGTTGTGGCTGAATTTAAGGGACGGCGCAAAGAACAAACCGTGCGTATCCTTGTGAACACAAAAAAGCCCAAGATTAAATTAGCCCGACCCTTGACCTCGGCGTTTACCAATCGACGGGATTACAGCCTGAGCGGAGCGGTTTTTGATCAGACGCCGGGCGATCGGGTAAAAGTGTTTATCAACGACGAAATGGTAACCGAGGCGGTGGGGCAGGGCAGTTTTAACCGCACTATCATTTTAAACGAAGGCAAAAACACGATTCGCGTTATCGCCGAGGACGTTTCGGGAAACCGCACCGAACATATCGAACAAATCTTTTTAGACACGGTAAAACCAGTTTTAACCATTACCGAACCCGCCCAGCCGGTTTTTATCCGCTTTGAACCTCCGCGCCCGCCGGATGAAAAAGTAAAATTCGGGCAGGAAAAGTTTACGCAAATCATAAGAGGTATTGTCATCGATCCGGAGCACTCATCCGGTATTAAACGGATTCTTGTGAACGGACAGGAGATCAAACCCAATAATGACGGCACTTTTGAAGCCAAAGTTTTACTAAAGCGGGCTTTTC
>JAJRSN010000230.1 GCA_024278715.1 Calditrichota bacterium | reverse complement strand
CTCGACTGCGTGTAATTTTTGTAATTGATTGTTCAGATCAACGATAGGCATGGGTTCCACAAAATAGGTAGCGCCCGAACCCGATTGACCGTGCACGATTCCGGGAACTTTGTTTACAGAAAACTCCCTGACCGGTAGGACAAAACGCCCGTCGCGAAGGGTCACGTATTCTTCCTGTAAAAATTCTCCGTATTTTTTTAGCAGGCGTTCGAGACGGATATGAATATCGTGATCTATTTGGTGGATTTCCTTGCGGATGGCTTTTAATTCGGCGCTGGCGTTATCATAAATTTTACCGGAGGGTTCAATGGTAAACCGGATTTGCTGCAAAAGCTTTTCCTGGCTGCGCAACTGCCTTAAAATATCCTGAAGCGAAGGATACTTTTCCTCCGTTTTCTGGCGGAAATCGATCGCCCCGTGCACCAGTTCCAAAAAGTTCTGCAATTCAAGAAATTCTTTGATTTCCAGAAAACTTTCAACCGGTTCTATTTTATTCATCAAAATCCGAATATCAAAGAAATCCCAGATGGGAAAGCCGCCTTCTACCTGATACACGTCGCGCATATCACGAACTTCGTCGAGGCTTCGCTTAAGATGTTCGCGATTATTGACGGGTCGCAGCGATTTAAGACGCGCCTTGCCGTTTGCGGTCACACAGCGCGCCGAAATAATATCCAGAATTTTGTCAAATTCCAAAGATTCACGGGCTTTCTCAAATCCGAACATAATACTCAGAAGGGCTTTAACATTTTAAAAATCGTGGAGTCCGCAGAACGCATCATTTGTTGTACCTGCTTTTGGACAACCGCGCCAGGAATAAGAGCCATTAAAATCTGATAGATCCAGGTGGAAAAATAGATGACATAAGGCCAAAGAATGCTTTCTCCGGCGCCGACCTTTTGAAGTGCAGCCGGAGCAAAAGGCAAAAGACGAATAATAAAAAGAATGATGCTTAAAAAGAAAAGACTTTTCAGCAAACCGAACAATCCTCCGCCAAGGCGATTCAACGGCTGCAAAAAAGCAAACTTGATTATCTTTTCAAGGAATACGCCAAAAAGACGAAGCGCAATATTTATGGCGATAAATATCAAAGCAAAGGATAGAATCCGGGCGCCTGTTTTCGGAAATCCTTTAAAGGTATTCATGAATATCACGCTGAGGGGTTCAAAAAAAGAGAATGCCAAAATATATCCCAGAACAAGCGCCAGAACAATTATTAATTCTTTTATCAGTCCGCGGAAAATACCACGAACCGTAAAGTAAGCAATAAAGATTAGTAAAAAAATATCAAGGCTATTCATTGAGATAATTTTGTAAGTCGTTCTCGAACAATTTGCTGGACTTCTTTGCCGTCGGCTTTGCCCTGAACCTGTTTCATTACCGCGCCCATAACTTTACCCAAATCTCTGACAGAAGCCGCGCCAACCTGTTCGATAACCTGATTAACAATATTTGTTATTTCTTGCCCGGAAAGCTGCTCGGGTAGATATTCCCGAAGAAGCTCCAACTCTTTTTGTTCTTTATCCGCAAGGTCCTGACGGTTTCCCTGTTTATAAAGTTCAATAGCCTCTTTACGCCGTTTAACAGCTCTTTGAATGACCGCAAGAACATTGTCTTCCGTTAATTCTTTCGGACGAAGTTTTATTCTTTCGTCCTTGATCTGAGCCATGAGACCGCGCAATGTTTCCACTTTAAAGCGGTCGCCCGCTTTCATGGCTGTTTTCAAATCTTCCTGAATTTTGCTTTCCAGGTTCATTAGTAACGCCTATCTGTTCATTTCCGCCATTAACTTTCTCATTTTACGACGGGCTTGATTCAGACGACGCTTTTTTTGTTCACTGGGTTTTTCATAATGCTGATGACGTTTGATATCTGCCATCAAACCCGACTTTTCACAAGCTTTTGTAAATCGTTTAAAAGCTTTTTCGAAGGGTTCGTTTTCTCTGACTTTCACTGTAATCATAAGTTACAATGTTCTCCTTTCTTGTTGGTTTCACAATTAATAGGCATATTTATCCGGATTTTTAATCATATCGATTTCATATTCAGCCGGCTGTTTCCATGTACGATTTTTAGCGGCTTTTTCATAGTATTGCAAGGCTTTTTGTTTCTGTCCGCGTAATTTGTAAACCTCGCCCAAATAGAAATTCGCGCCCGCCTTAATCGTTGCGCTTCTGCTGAATTGCGCGGCTTTTTTAAGGGCGGCTTCGGCTTCTTTTAATTTTTTGATCTCTACAAGCACCTTGCCCATGCGATAATAATAATCGCCCTGAAGATTCTTTTTCCGTTCGTTTTCAACAGCCTTTTTGAAGGCGGCTATCGATTCATTATATTTTTTCAATTTTTCCAGAGTTAATCCAAGAATATTGTAAGCCTTGGAATATTTCGGTTTTGCCTGAACAGCCTTTTGTAAATATTCCGCCGCCTTGGAATAATTTTTGGCTTCATAATACAGCTTCCCAAGTCCGTAATTGGCTTTAGGAGATTTATCATTAAATGCCAATACCGCCTGAAAGGTGGCAATCGCTTCCTGATTTTTTCCTTCATCAGCCAATAAATTACCGAGAGCAATATAAGCCGTTTCAAACTTTTTGTTTAAATTTATAGCTTTCTTAAATTGAGTTTTTGCTTCTTCATATTTGCGCAGCTTTTTATAACAATAGCCCATCATATAATGTGCTTCGGGAAAGCTGTCGTCTTTTGCCACCGCAGTCTCAAATTTGACAATAGCCTCCTGATATTTCTGCTTCTTCGCAAGATTCAGTCCGGCATTATATGCTTGCCCTGCTTCCGGACTGCGAGCTTTTTTCTGCGCCAATAAAGCGGAACTCGCAACAAGCAGTGCAAATATCAAAAGAGCGATAATTCTATAATTTCTCACCTGGCTACCTCCTTAGTGAATTAACCTAAATTTCTAATATAATATTTTATTGAATTGCTATCAAGTCTCAATTTCATCGTTTTCTTGATTTTTACGCTCTTTGCGCTCTTTTGATTCCATTTCTTCAATAAATCTTTTTATTTTCTCATTAATCCGAGATTCAATAGCAAACATGGCATCCGGAATATTTAAATAACTCGTCGTTCTTAATTCCAGATTATTGACAAAATTTTCCAGCTCCTGAAGAACAAAGGTGATCCGCTGCGTTTCTTTAATGCTAACCTGTATTAATTTTTCAACTCTGTCCTTATCCGATTTATCCTGCTGACACAGTTGCGCATAACCGTAAATTGTGGTGGTTGAATTGTTAATATAATGCGCCAGAGTAGTTAAAACCTGTCGCAGCGTTTCAATTTGAGCGTTAAACCGTTCCTTTTTTAATTCTTTTTCCTTTAACAAATTTTGCGTCTCGTAGTCTCTTATTGATCGCTCCACAACATTAGGAAGCAAAATTAACGTTTGAGGCGATTTCATTAAAAAATCCGTTGCTCCCGTCTTTAAAGTGTTGATTGCTATTTCCAATTCGCGGTTGCCGGTAACAACCAGTATCGGCACGTCTGTTTGCTGTCGTATCTCTTTAACCAGCTCTTCGCCCGTGGTATCGGGTAGATTAAAATCAACTATGATGAGCGCCGCTTTGGCAATATCAGACTTTTTTACTTCCGCTTTGCCGGATCGGACTACAATTTTAAAATCGAACTTTTCTTCAAGTATTTGTTTTTCTAAATTCGCATAGTGTTCATCGTCTTCAATAAGTAAGATACTATCCTTACTCCGCTTTAAAGTTCCCGGTTCCAATAAAATTCTCCTCAAACCTTTTGAAAAAAGAATATAGCTTTTGAACGGGCAAATAAAAATTTTAGTTCATTCCCGACAAATAATCTTTTTACTGCAACATCAACACTATAACCCAATATGAAAGCTCTTTTAATCCGCAGCCTAACAAATTCTCAAAAATCCGTTTGCAAAAAAACAGTTGTAAAGCTATATAAAATTTTTCTTTAAATCCAATTTTTCTCAAAAATACAAAAGAGGAACCGAAATTGAGGTTGAGGTAAAAAATTAAGTTCAAAATCGGCGTTTGATTTTTGCCTGCAGAAGGAAAAGAGGCTGATTTTCCGAACCAGCCTCAAACTTGAATAATTCTCTATTCCTTTGTTTTAACTCTTTCAAGATATTTACCGTCGCGGGTATCGATGCGAACGATCTCGCCTTCTCCGATAAAAGGAGGAATCTGGACTTTTAATCCTGTTTCCAGAACCGCCGGTTTGTAAGAGGAGGTAACGGTTGCCGTTTTAAGAGTGGGTTCGGTTTCCACAACTTTAAGATCAACCGAAAGCGGTAATTCCACGCCAATCGGTTTTTCTTTGTAAAAGTTCACATCAACCACGGTATTGGGCAAAAGATAAAAAACCGCGTCTCCCAAAAAATCTTTATTAATGGGAATTTGTTCGTACGTTTCCTGATCCATAAATATAAAGTTATCACCGTCTTCGTAAATGTATTCCATTTTGCGGGTTTCCAACTCGGCTTTTTCCACGTTTTCATCGGGGCGGTAGCGCTTTTCGGCGTTTTGACCGGTTTGGATATGTTTCATTTTCGTCTGAACCACAGCCTGCCCTTTGCCCGGCGTAATATGCGTCACGTCGGTCAGTACGTACAAATCGTTATTAAAAAGAATAATATTGCCTTTGCGCAACTGAACTGCTTTAAGCTTCATTATAACCTCCTAATTTTGCTTTCATATTTTTAAATTTATCAATATCCAAACGAAACTTAAACAAACGACTCTTTTCTTTAACCCAATTTTGATAATCCGCGGATTCAAATAAATCTTTTAAATCGGAATGTAAAGGCACAATTTGTTCGCCGATGATCCATTCCATGGGTCTATTTTGAATTTCATCGATTACGACTCCCCATTCCACTGCCCATGATATCATATCCGGGGAATAATCCTTTAGATCGCGGCATAAAGCCATAAACCGCGCCTGATTTTCGGGATTTAAGTAATAGAATATTCTTGAATACAAATAGGCGTTATGAAAATGATCGGGCGTGTTCAGCAATCCGGCTAAATGCAAGCGCCAGGCTGTAATAATAAGAATTTCCACGGCTTTTGAAGCCATGCCCAGTCCGGGATGCTTTTGTCCGGGCAGACGCGGTTTTTCGTCGGAAAAACTCTTGTTAGGATTTTGCATACACAACCATTCAATGGCAAGAGATTCGAACATCTTGCCGTTAAGTCTGCTGGAAAAGGGCATCTGAATTTCTATTACTTTTTTCCTCAGTACAACTTCAATCAATAAACGGCTGCTGTCCGCCTTGCCGTCGTAAATAATAAGGCGGTGAATATAAGGATCGCCGGTGTCTATTTCAAAAATAAGATCGTCAAAACCGCGTTCTTTCAACTGCTTGATAATCCCGTATCGCTCAAAAGCGGTTTGAATGCCCTTCTTTGAATAGAAACCGAGAAAAAGTCCCTCCGATCGGCGGGCAATATTCACCTCGAACAAATCTTTTTCGGAAAAAAAAGCGTCCGATGTATTGGATTCCTGCAATTCGGCGATTGTCAGCCGTTTTGCTATTCGCCAGTAACGTTTCGGTATTTTGTATTTCATTTTTTACTCATCTTTTGTTTTTCAGACAATAGGCAATAAAATCATAATACACTTCCCAACTATCCTTTCCGTATCCGCCGCCGGCTAAAATTATCAACGGGATATCGCGGGAACGCACCAACCGGTAAACAAATAAATTCCTTTCCAGCATTCCTTCGCGGCTCAAATTCATATCGCCGATAGCGTCTTTTTCATACGGATCGGAACCGGCGATGTAAAAAACCACATCCGGGCAAAATTCCTCGAAAACAGGGGGAAGCTCCTGCTTTAAAATAGTCATATAATCAGTATCATTACAATGGGAAGGAAGAAGAATATCAAGATTATGCGGTCGATCGACTTCTACCCAGGTATCCGCGTGCATGGAAAAAGTAAAGACGTCTTCGTCGTCCTGAAAGTAGAGTAAAGTTCCGTTTCCCTGATGATAATCCAGATCGATAATCAGATAACGACGGGCGCGATCCAGAGAACGGAATTTTTCAATTGCTATAGCAACGTCATTTAACAAACAAAATCCTTCGGCTCGATCCGGATGGGCGTGATGATAACCTCCTCCCAGATTAAACGTGGGAAAGTTTTTGTGCAGAGCAAAAGCCGTTGCCAACAATGTACCTCCGGTTACGGCGCGGTAATACTCCAAAATCGAATTGTAAAACATATTTACCGCGTCAAGACGCAGAATCTGGCTGACATAATGAGGATCCTGAAGTTTTTTGAGATAGATATCCGTGTGCACAAGTCGTATTTCATCATACGAGCACAGAGAGGGACTTAAAATATTCCTGCGCGTAAGAAGCCGTTCTTTGACCAGTCGATCCCTAATTTTCTTAAAACGCATGATATCAAAGGTTTGGTGTTCGCCCACAGACGGCAATCCGTAAATGTAATCGGAAGAATAAACTACCCGGACATATTCGCGTCGAAATGGATTCCACATTCTCAAATTTCGCCTGCCCAATTTTCCTGGAACATCCTTGTAATCTCCTCCGGTTGGCAAGTGATCGATAAAATTTTCAATAGTTTAACATACGCCGCTTCCACTGTCATTTCTCCGATGCTTTGCGCTCCCGAAAGCATGGCTTGATGCCCGCATTCATACAATTCCAGATCTACCTTACCCTGAATTGATTGGCTGCCGATAAAAACGCTTAACCCTCTGCCAACCGCATTTTTAATAAAATTAATCCATTCGGGATCGGGAAAGGGCACATTACCCGAACCAAATCCCAAAAGAATCAATGCTTTCAGGTCTTCATCCAATATGGGCAGAAAATACGCCGGTGTCAAGGAGGGCTGAACGGGAAGTACGGCAACCTTCGGTTGAAAGTCGGGAAGATGCATTACCGGACCTTCGCTGTAAAGCATTCTGCGCACGTCGATATCGATGGTAACGCCGATCTCTCCCAATAATGGAAAATTGGGCGATTCAAAGGCGTGATAGCTTTTAATACTGATCTTTTTTGTCCGGTTGCCGCGCATAATTCTTTGATTAAAAACGATCAACACCTCCCTTAAGTCCATGGTCGCCAATTCGATGGCATCAATCAGATTTAAGCGGGCATCGGAACGCGATTGAGAAAGCGGACGCTGTGAGCCTGTAAGAATAACGGGTTTATCGAGATTCCTTAACGAAAACGATAACGCCGACGCGGTGTAAGTCATGGTATCGGTGCCGTGGATTACTACAAACCCGTCGTATTCATTCCATTTTGAGTAAATAAGACCGCTCAATTGATCCCAATCCCGAATTCCCACATTAGAGCTGTCTTTGTTGAAGGGAGTCACAACATCGATTTCCGCCAGCCGCGTTATTTCCGGAACAAGATTCAGAATGTGATCCTGAATTTCGGCGGGAGCAAGACTGCGATCGGGTTCGACGGGAACCATTCCGAATGTGCCTCCCGTATGGACAAGAAGGATGTTTTTCATCTTATTGCCTCGAATGTTAAGGTTCAAAAACAACATCGTCATAAAAGATGTAATTTAAGCGTAGAAGAAGGATTAGTTCAAATTTAAAACTGCCGCGGCGGATTTATGATTGACGATTTATGAATTTCCTTT
>JAJRSN010000229.1 GCA_024278715.1 Calditrichota bacterium | reverse complement strand
GCAAGACAAAAACAAGACAAAAGATAAAAGACAAAAGACAAAAGATACCTCGACAAGCTCGGTAACTGTGCTTCGAAATGTCCCGCGCAGGCTTTGCAAAAATTCCATGATCTGTTGGGCGGGACTACTCAGCAATAGAGAAAAGTAAATTTTGGGTTTCATAGTTTTGCTCCTGGGATTAAGGTAAACGGTAAATGAATCAATCCGTTAAGGCTGGGAGCGGTCGTTCGGGACATTGGTTCCCCTACGCATTATTTTCCGCAAACTGCGGGGGGGGGGGTAAATTTTTAAAATTATTAGTAAATTCATTTTTTGAAACCTGAAAAAAAGAGGTCTTTCTAATGTACAAAAGAAAAATAGAAAAAAGCAAGGGAAAGGCGTAATCCGTAATGCGTGACGCTTGATGAGTAATAAAGTGACGAGTAATGCGTGATAAGTAAAAGAGTAACAAAGTTACAAGATGATATTGGGCATTAGAGGAAAATGGAGAAGACGCTTAACTCTTATACCCTTAACACTTAACGAATAACAAAAACAGGACGTTTCTCTCTGATTTTCGCTGTCAAAGATACACCGGCAGCATGGAGCCGAAAATAGTTTCCAGATCGGAATATTTCGCTTTCCACCCTAATAATTTATAAGCCAAATCACAACTGGCAACCAATTCGGGTGGATCGCCCGCACGCCGACCGGTAATACGATAATTTACCCTTTTTCCGCTCACCCGCTGCGCCGTTTTGATGACCTCCAAAACCGTGTGCCCCTTGCCCGTGCCTAAATTCACCACCAGATTTTGCTTTTTTTCCAGCAAATAATCCATGGCTTTGGCATGCGCCGAGGCAAGATCATTCACATGAATGTAATCGCGGATGCAGGTACCGTCCGGAGTATCGTAGTCGTTGCCGAACACCTGCATTTCGTCGCGAACCCCGGCAATGGTTTCCATTACCACAGGCGAAAGATTTGCCGGATTTTTTTCTTTCCCTTTAACACGACCTTTAATATCATACCCGGTGGCGTTGAAGTACCGAAGAGCGGCATAACGAATCCCCTTTAACTTACTGTACCACTTTAAATTTTCTTCAATGGCTAACTTAGTGTATCCATAGTAATTAACGGGTTTTAAAGGATGGCTTTCGTCAACCGGCAGGTATTGAGGATCTCCGTAAACCGCTGCCGACGAAGAGAAAACAAAATTTTTAACCTCGTAAGTCAGACAGGCGTTTAACAAATTAATGGAGCCGCAAATGTTATTACGTCCGTATTTGTCGGGTTTTGTCATGGACTCGCCGGCTGCTTTCCAGGCTGCAAAATGAAAAACGACATCGACTCCCTTTTCAAAAACCTTTTCCAAATCCCGATCGTTCAAAACATCGCCTGTCACCAACTCGGCATCAGGCGGTAAATTCTCTTTTCTTCCCAGTGAAAGATTGTCAAGAACAATCACCCGATGTCCGGATTCCACGAGGTAATGAACAACATGACTGCCAATGTAGCCCGCGCCACCCGTTACTAAAATTCGATAGGTTTCAGACATTTGAGCTCCTTATCGGTTTTGCAATAAACGTTCCTTAAAAAATCGAATCGCCTTATCTTTATTCTCAACCTGCTTTCCTCCGGCTGTCGCCAAATGCGGACGTCCGCCGCCCCCGCCGCCGACCTGCCGGGCTACTTCTTTTACCAGATTACCGGCATGCAGATTCTTCTCTTTTATCAAATCGTCGCTAACCACGCAAACCAAATTTAATTTTTGATCTTTCTCGGTAATCAGCAAGGCAACCGTTCGAGGAGATTTTTCTCTGATGCTGTCGCCAATGGTCTTTAATTGATCCGTTTCTACATTCGGGATTTCATGAACAATAACATGGATACCGTTAATGATCTCCGCTTTTTTAATCAGATCGTCAACTCCAGCCTGCAAAGAAACAGTTTTAGCCTGCGCAAGTTCTTTTTCCAAGCGGCGTTTTTCATGCAACAGCTGTTCTGCTTTTTGAAGTATTTCCCTTTCGCCGGCATTCAACAACGCGCCAAGATTCTGAACGGTTTTTTTGTTTTGTTGAATATACTCAACAGCCTTTTCTCCGGTAACGGCTTCGATTCTGCGCACTCCGGCGGCAATACCGGATTCGTACACAACAATAAAGGCGCCTATTTCTCCGGTTGATTTAACGTGCGTGCCGCCGCACAATTCAAAACTGAAATCGTCGATTTTAATTGTACGGACAATATCGCCGTACTTTTCACCGAAAAGCGCCATGGCTCCTTTTTTTCTGGCTTCGGTAAATTTTTCCAAAGAAATTTCCAACGGAATGTTTTGCTGAATTTTCCGGTTTACAATGCGTTCGATCTCTTCCACCTGCTCGGATGTAAGGCGTTCGTAATGGGTAAAATCAAAACGCAGACGGTCGGGTTCCACCAGCGAACCGGCTTGAGTAACATGGTTTCCCAAAACCGTTCTGAGTGCGGCATGCAGTAGATGCGTAGCCGTGTGATTTTTTTGCGTGCTGCGTCTCGCCGAAGAGATAACCTCCGCTAACACCTTATCCGATTTAGGTTTAAAGTCGGGCAACGGTCGGCATATATGAACAATGCGATCGCCGTCTTTCTGCGTATCGGTCACATTTAACCTGAATCCCTCGCCGGAGATGGTTCCTTTGTCGCCTATCTGCCCTCCGGACTCGGCGTAAAACGGCGTCTCTTTTAAAACCAGATGAATTTCGTTTTCGGTAATGCGATAGCGCATAATGTGCGTTTCGATGGCAAGCTCTTCATAACCTACAAATTTGGAATCTTTGCCTTCGTTCAAAATCACCCAGCCCGATTGCTCTCCCTCGCTCATTACGAATTTTGAGGCGGCTCGCGCCCGTTGCCGCTGCGCTTCCATCATTTCTTCAAAACCCGCCATATCGAGTGTTAAACCGTGCTCTTCCGCCAAAATGCGGGTTAAATCCACGGGAAAACCGTAGGTATCGTACAGGCGGAACACCTCGTGCCCCGGAATAACGAGCTGTTTTCCGCTTTTTAATTCATTTTTTATTTTTTCGAAAATTTCCAGACCGCGGTCAAGGGTGTGATTAAAATGTTCTTCTTCAGCCCGGATGACCGCCTGAACATGTTCCATGCGTTCTTTAATTTCGGGATAGGCGTCGCCCATTATTTCCGCCACACGCGGAACAATTTTGTACATAAAGGGTTCGTGCATGTTTAACTTACGTCCGTAGCGCGCCGCGCGACGCAGAATACGTCGCATTACATACCCCCTTCCCTCGTTGGAAGGCAATCCGCCGTCGGCAATGGAAAAGGTGAGCATGCGGATATGATCGGCAATTACGCGAAACGCCATTTGTTCCGACGAACGGTGATAATTTTGTCCCACCAGCTCGCCGATCTTTTCCATAATCGGCATAAACACGTCGGTATCGTAATTGGATTTTTTACCCTGCAGCACCGCCACAAGACGTTCGAATCCCGCGCCTGTATCCACGTGACGCGCCGGCAAAGGATGAAGCGCGCCTTGCTCGTCACGGTTAAACTGAATAAACACCAAATTCCACAATTCGATGTAACGACCGCAATCGCCGTTAACTCCGCAATCGTGTTCATGCCCCTTTAAATTGCAGAACTCCGCGCCAAGATCGATGTGGATTTCGGAACAGGGACCGCAGGGACCCGTGGGACCCATTTCCCAAAAATTGTCTTTATCTCCGAATATTAATATCCGGTCGGGAGCAATGTCGGTTACCTCTTTCCAGATTCGCGCGGCTTCATCATCGGTGTGATGCACTGTGGCGAACAATTTGTCTTTGGGCAATTTCCAGACTTCGGTCAACAGTTCCCAAGCCCAGGCAATGGCTTCTTCTTTGTAATAATCGCCAAACGACCAATTACCGAGCATTTCAAAGAATGTGTGGTGATAGGTGTCGCGTCCGACCTCTTCCAGATCGTTGTGTTTTCCGCTTACCCGAATACACTTTTGCGAATTGACCGCACGGGTGTAATCGCGTTTACCCTTGCCCAGAAAGATATCCTTGAATTGATTCATTCCCGCATTGGTAAACAACAGTGTAGGATCATCTTGGGGAACGACCGGAGCGCTGGGCACAAATGTATGTCCTTTGGAAATAAAAAAATCAATAAATTGCTGACGAATTTCATTAGCCGTCATTGTGTTTCTCCGTTATTTTTTTGTAAATGCCAAATATATAAGGATTTCGGCTTTTTTACCAATAAAAATGGATTCTCCCTTTAATTTAATATTAACGGCTTTGCGAAAAATAAATTCACGCTTATTTCCATTCGCATCTTCCGATAATTTAGTATTTTCGGCGCTCTCCCTTCCCCATCGCTGAGGAACAGAGTCACGGGATTTTCATGTTTTTCAAAAAAATTCACCTGTTTCACATTTTCAGAATTCGTCCGCTTCCTTTTTTTAAAAAATTTGATTGAAAAATACCCCTTCCACTGCCTATATTAAGCGTTGACTTCTCGGCAATATTCACAACGCTTACGAAAGGCTTATTAATTGAGAGATATTTTATTCATAGACGACGACAAACAAAGCCTGCTTTTAGCCAAGCTCTTTCTGGAACGCGAAGGATTCAAGGTTCACGCCTGCACCAACACAGCCAGGGCTCGCGAAATTCTGAAAAAACATCACATCAGCCTGATTATCACGGATGTCGGCATTCCGGACGAAAACGGTTTTGAATTTTACGACTGGCTGCAGACCGTTGAAGAATACAAGTCCGTTCCCGTGCTTTTTATTTCCGGTCACGCCGTCGGTTTTGACGAGCATTTAACCAAACACAGAGAGCAGTTTATTCCCAAACCCATTTTTTACCCCGATTTGCTCGACCGGCTTCACAAAATGTTAGACGACGCCGGGTAACCTTTTGTCCAGAAAAATTATCTAACTTAAAGGAAATCAAAAAAGGGCGGCTGAAAATGCGAAAACTTTTGATTTACGGCGGAGTGTTATTGATTTTACTGGGATTATTCTTTCCCTACCTGAGCAAGCTTCCGTTCGGAAGATTACCCGGCGACATCGTCGTCAACAAGCCAAATTTTAAACTCTATTTTCCGCTGACCAGTATGCTGCTTTTAAGCGCCCTGATCTCTTTTGTTTTATGGCTCTTCCGCAGGTAATTCTCTCAATAACACGTTAATCACGTCCCAACCGAATCCCTTTTGTTGTAAAAAAGCCGCTATTTTTTGATTCCGTTTTTTAACGCCCAAATTTTCGGGCAACGATTTTAATTTTTTTCGAACCAGTTCGCCGGCAATCTCTTCCTGTTTTTCAAAAGGATAAAATTCGTTTAAACGGAGTTCAATTTCTTCCGAATTAACCCCCCGTTCCAATAATTTTTTCTTTAACAGCATGGGTCCGTAATGTTTTAATTTGATGGCTTCGCGTACAAATTGCGCCGTTAATTTTTGGTCGTCCAAATATTTTTTTTCTTTCAGATACTCAAGAGCTTTGGAGATAATTTCTGTTTTAAAACCCTTACTAAAAAGTTTGCGCTTTAATTCCGCTTCGAAATGATTCCTGCGGCTCAAATAGCGGAAAGCCTGATGCACGCAACGCCGCATCTGATCGTAATCAAAAATAGTTTCCAGCTCTTCATCAGTAAGCTCGACCCCTTTTTGCAGATTAAAATGCACCAGCGTGTCTTCGGTAACGGCAAACAATAACAAATCTTCGGAATACAGATTATAAAGAACCGGCGATTTCGGAAGCCGTTCTATCTTTGTAATAACCACTTACAGCCCTTTCCGTTTAAAGCTTCTTCGGGAATAATACAAATTATGATCTTAAAAAGCACGGGAAAAGTTAAAATATTTCAGGCGGAAAGCCGTTTCGGTCGCTCATCGTCGGCGACGCGGGATGGAGTAATCATTTTTCAGGGGATCACAGCAAAGAAAGCAAAAATTCAGTCCGTCAAAAACTCAATATTTTTTTAACGGACCGAAAAATTGCAAATATTTAAAACAGCGTAATTTCAGGGAGCGGCAGATTTCTCTTCTTCTTTCTCTTTGTTTTCATCCTGATCAAGACCCAGTTGCACGCGCACTTTCTTTTCGATCTCCTGAAAAACCTCGGGGTTTTCTTTCAAAAAGGTTTTGGCGTTTTCACGACCCTGACCGAGGCGCATCTCATTATAAGAGAACCAGGTACCTGATTTCTGGACGATTCGAAATTCCACGGCTTTATCCAGAACATCGCCTTCTTTGGAAATTCCCTGATCGTACATAATGTCGAATTCGGCGTCGCGGAAGGGAGGAGCCATTTTATTTTTGACCACTTTCACTTTGGTGCGGTTGCCGACCATTTCGTTCCCGACTTTAATTGTGGCGATGCGCCGGATATCCAGACGGATGGAAGTGTAAAATTTCAGCGCCCGACCGCCGGTTGTGGTTTCCGGATTGCCAAACATTATGCCAAGTTTTTCGCGAATCTGGTTAATAAAGATGACGCTGGTGTTGGATTTACTCACCGTACCGGTCAATTTACGAAGAGCCTGAGACATCAGCCTGGCTTGTAAACCCATGTGCGAATCTCCCATTTCGCCCTCAATTTCCGCTTTCGGTACCAGAGCCGCTACCGAATCGATGACAACCACGTCAATTGCTCCGCTGCGCACCAGGGTTTCAACGATTTCCAGAGCCTGCTCGCCGTTATCGGGTTGACTGACAAGCAGGTTTACGGTATCCACGCCCAATTTTTTGGCGTAGCCCGGATCCAAAGCGTGCTCGGCGTCGATGAACGCAGCCAAACCGCCTCGTTTTTGCGCTTCCGCAATGACATGCAGAGCAAGCGTTGTTTTTCCCGAAGATTCCGGACCGTAAATCTCTGTAATTCTGCCTCTGGGAATCCCTCCGACGCCCAGAGCGGCGTCCAATGAAACCGATCCCGTCGGGATCACGTCCACATCAACCTTAACCCGATCGCCAAGGCGCATGATGGCGCCCTTGCCAAAATTCCTTTCGATTTGCGAAACGGCTATTTCCACAGCCTTCGCTTTATTCTGATTATCACTCATTGCTGATCTTTTCTCCTTAGTTTTCGTCTCTTCGCCAATAAATATACTCACAGTTTTTTAAAATAAAAACCTTTTTAAATCATAAAGAATATTTTTGGATGGGTTTATAAACGGCTCCGTCCGGCTTTAAAAAGCTTTGCATCAAAACAAACTCTTTTACCGCAAATGAATAGGGTTCAAAGGGATGCTTTTCCGCAAAGTTCCACAATGCGTCGAATCTTTCGGGCTTTTTCACGCGAGCCAGTGTAAGATGCGGCGAAAAACGCCGTTTTTCTTTTTCAAATCCCAAAGAATGCAGCTTATTTTCGATAGAAACAAACAATTCAAACAGCGATTCACGAGGTTCGCTGTCCACGCCCAACCAGAACACCCGCGGACTGCGCTTTCCGGGAAACGCGCCGAAATTTCGGATGGTAATTCGGAATCCCTCAAACATTCCTTCCGTAACCTGCAAATTTTGCCGCACCCGCTCGACTAAATCTTTTTCACGATTGCCTAAAAATTTTAAGGTAACGTGCAGTGATTGGCTGTTGACCCAGCGAACGCTTTTGCAGAAGCGCTTTAATTGCTTTTGGTAAGCGTCGATCTGCTCCTTTAAATCGGCAGGCAATTCGATGGCTACAAAACTGCGAATAATTTCCATGCTCTTATCGCTCCGTTTAGCGGATATCCAACAATATTCTGCGCAAAAGTTCCAGTCCGGCAATTGCGCCGCGGCGCTTATTCATAACGCGGTCATGTCCGAAACGGAACTCCTTTACGCGCTCTTTGCCGCCCTCCCGGGCAGCGATGTAACACAAGCCCACCGGTTTGTCCGCAGTCGCGCCGGAGGGTCCGGCAATGCCTGTAGTTGCTATGGCGCAATCGCTTTGAAAACGCCTTTGCACGCCGCGCACCATCTCAACGGCGGTTTGTGCGCTTACCGCACCAAATTTTTTTAATGTTTCAGGATTTACGCCCAAAAGCTCAATTTTACTCTCGTTGCTGTAAGTAACCAGATCGGCTAAAAAATATTCCGAGCTGCCGGGAACATTCGTAATCAAATCACCGAGCAATCCGCCCGTAAAACTTTCCGCCACCGAAAGCGAGTAACCCTTTTGCTTGAGAATTTCGCCGATAACGCCTTCCAATTCCTGTTCCAATTCAGTAAAGACGTACTTTTGCAACCGATCTTTAACAGCGTTAACTAAATTATCGAATTGGCGGCGGACTTCATCATCATCCCGGTTCAAAGTAAAACGCAAATCGACCCCCCTGAAGCGCGGTAAAAAGGAAAGACGAATATTCCGCTGTTTTTTTACCAAATCTCCGATTTTTTCGATTAAGCGCGATTCGGGAATTCCGGTGGTTCGCAAAAGACGGGTTTTAACCGGGCGAAGATCGAATATTTCCGCCAAAATTGCCAGAACATCTTTTCGCATTAAATGATGCACCTCTTCGGGAACGCCTGGTAAAAAGAAAAAATGGGTATCGGCGCGAACAAAATAGAGCCCAGGAGCGGTTCCGCGGTGATTTCTGAGCAGGCGATCGCATTGTGGAATAACCGCCTGTTCCCGGTTGGGCTTGTTTAACGAAATCTTTCGGTTCGACAAAAATCTCTGAATATCTTCGAACACTTCCGCGTGAAATTCCATGGCTACGTTGAAATAAGCGCAAAGCGCCTGTTTGGTAATATCATCAGGGGTCGGTCCCAATCCGCCGGTACAGATAACCGTTTTAGCACTTTCACTCGCCTGTTCTAACGCTTTCAGAATCTCGTCGTTCCGATCGGGAATCGTGGTAATCCGCTCAACCTCTATTCCGATCGAGTTGAGCTGATGCGCGATATAAGCCGCGTTGGTGTTTACCGTAATACCGGCTAATAGTTCGTTGCCGATGGAAATAATTTCCGCGTTGACATCTTTCATGGCAGCAATCCCGAACGAAGAATAATTTGCAAAACAAGGTTGGCGTAAATTCCGGCTAAAACGTCATCGATCATGATTCCCCAACCGCCGTTCAGCTTTTGGGAGAGATCAATCGGGTACGGTTTCCAGATATCAAACAAACGAAAGAGAAAAAAAGCCGCCACAAAAACCATTAAAGGATAAGCGGGCAAAAACAACAAAGCAATCCACTGCCCAACAATTTCGTCTATTACCACCAAAGAAGGATCTTCCCCTTTATCACATTCGATAAGCGTTGAAATTTTTACGCCGACAAAAAAAACGATACCCGAAATCAAAAGCCAGACAACCGACGCTGCGGGCAATAATCCGAATAAAATTAAAGCCAAAAGACTGCCCGCCGTACCAGGAGCAATCGGCGAATAGCCCGCACCTAAACCCGTTCCGATTCCATAGACCATTAATCTGCGCATATTTTCCTTCCTCATTTTTCAAATAGACCGATAATCCAGTGAAACGTTCTTTTGACCAGTTCATAAAAATGCGAACGATTTACAATCAGATATTGAACCCCGCTTATGACGGTCAGCACGATTATCAGGTACATAACAATATTTGTCCAGATAAAGTAAGGAGATTCAACGCGATCGAGCCTGATTTCGGGTAAGCCCGGAATATTGATATAAATTAACAGGGCGAAAATAAAAGCCATTTGCAAAAATGTTTTCCATTTTGCCAAAACCGAGGTGATGATCGGTTTTCCGATATAAAGCGCGAAACTGCGCAAACCGGTAATTAAAAAATCACGTGAAATGATTAAAATAACCATCCACCATTCAAGGTAGTGTTCGTGAGCAAATACCGCTAAAGCAGAAGAGACAAGAATTTTATCAGCCAAGGGGTCCATGAATTGCCCCAAACGGGTGATCATCTGTAAACGCCTGGCAATATACCCGTCGTACCAGTCGGTAATTGATGCCAGCAGATACACGATGCTAGCGATTGCCACGTTTAACCGCCCGCCTTTCAAAAACAAAACAATGAAAACCGGCGTTAAAATAATTCTTATAATTGTTAATTGATTTGGAATTGTTATGCGCATTGCTCAAATTAATTCTTTTTTAACAGAGATTGATATTAAGCATTTTCTATTAATTTTTCCAATCTTTAATCCGGCTCACGGGGGAGCGGCAAGTAACAAGTGAAGAGAAAGATAAAAGATTAAAGATTAATGATTAATGATGAAAGGAAAAGGTTGTCGGAAAGTAAAAAGCACTGACGAGAGACCTAATCTTGGGTTTAGTTGTTTAGAAGTTTAGAGGTTTAGTTGTTTAGTTGTTTAATTTAGAGCAAAAAATAAGTGTCATAAAGGAGAAAGCAGAGATCAGAAAGCCGTGCGTAAAAAGTGACACGTAACGAGTGACGAGTAAAATTTAAGATTAAAGTTCTTTCAAGATTAAAGATAAAAGCGACAAGTGATATAGTAACAAGTAACCAGTGACAAGAACGTGACTTGTAGTTTGGATAGGCACGCTTAACGCTTATACCCTTAACCCTTAACTAATAACCGACAATGGATTAAATGTCGATAACGCATTACGATTACCGGAGAAGCCGCTTAACCATTACACGCTTAACTAAACAACGGATGAATAAAAGTTTTTTAAATTGTGTTAACTATTTCACTTCTTTTCTCCTTTAATTGTTCTATATTCATAAAAAATGAAACAAGCTCAATTGTTTTAACGTAATGTTTAGAAATTGTTTAATAACAAATAAAAAAAACAACCGTTTTTATGATACCGTTACCCAAACAGTAAAAAATTTAATTTAAAACAATAAAACAGAGGTAAATATGAAAAGAGCCTTCCTCATTGCAATGTTGATTATTTGGAGCATTTTTTCACTCACAGCCTGCGGAAGTCGCGAAGGTCGGAAACAAGCGGCTCAAAATGCCAGACAACAGGATTCGAGCAAACAAAAAAATCCTAAAGATAAACCAGACCCTTCCGATGCCGAGCAGCGCGTTCCTGTTGAAGTTACTCCCATTGTTCGGGGGAATATCTCCAAATTCCTGCTTCTAAGTTCAAATCTCGAAACGGAAATCATGGCTGACGTTTACAGTCGCATTCAGGGTATTGTTGAAGCTATTTACAAAGAAGAAGGACAGTATGTCAAAAAAGGCGAAATAATGCTGGCGCTCGAAGCCAAAGAATACGAATTGGCTGAACAAAAAGCACGGATTGAATACGATCAACAGGTTAAAAATTTCGACCGTTTAAAAGCCATGTTTGAGAAAAACCTTTTAAGTCAAGAAGAATTTGAGAAAGCCCGCTACACGCTTCAGACAGCCGAAATCGCCTGGAGCGAGGCTAAATTAAAATTAGATTTTACCAAAGTCCGTTCGCCCATTTCCGGACGGGTGGGACAACGTCTTACCAAAATCGGCGAGCGCATTCACCCCACCGACAAGCTATTTTCCGTTGTGGACAATTCGCAGGTTATTGCCGTGGTTTACGTGCCGGAAAAAAACATGAGAGAGGTAAAAATCGGACAAAGAGCCTATGCGACTTCGGAGTATTTTGAAGGAGAAAAATTCGAAGGGTGGGTAAAGCGCATCAGCCCGGTTGTGGACCCCTCCAGCGGAACGTTTAAAGTAACCGTCGGCGTTCGGAACCGCGCCGGTAAGCTCCGTCCCGGAATGTTTGTTAATGTCCATATCATTCTGGACACTCATCGTGATGTGGTTTTGGTTCCCAAAACAGCCATTGTTTACGAAAACGAGAACATGTACGCCTATGTGGTTCGTGATTCGCTGGCGCATAAAATTCGTATCATGCCCGCCTACGAAGACAATGTGAAGGTTGAGGTCGTCAAAGATATCGAAGAAGGCGAATTGGTTATTGTGGTTGGTCAAGCCGGGATGAAAGACCAGACGCCCGTACGCATTGTAAATGTTCGCGAAAATCGTCTGGCAGCCCAAAATTAAAATATGATCGAAAAATCTGCCGGAATTCAGCAATAAAAACCAAATTTTACTGGCTTTTTGGAGAATAGTTATTTTATGGAACAGAATAAATCAACTTTTGAACATAGTATTTTCCGCATAACCACAGAACGTCCCGTAGCCATTTTGATGGTTGTGATCGGCGTGTTTGTTTTCGGTCTTATTTCTTACAAACAGCTCGCCTTAAATTTAATGCCCGAAATGACCTATCCGAGTTTAACGGTACGAACCGAATACCCGGGCACCGCGCCC
The DNA here is from genome assembly GCA_024278715.1 of Calditrichota bacterium. Lineage (GTDB taxonomy): Bacteria > Calditrichota > Calditrichia > Calditrichales > Calditrichaceae > Caldithrix. The sequence continues at coordinate 26,262 of JAJRSN010000229.1, read as the reverse complement.
GAAGAAGTTGAAACAACGATTTCACGTCCCGTTGAACAGGCTTTGGGAGTAGTGGACAATCTGGTCTCGATAAGCTCCATTTCCAAAGCCGAGCAATCGGATGTGATTCTGGAGTTCACCTGGGATACCGACATGAACAAAGCCACGGCGGATGTGCGAGAAAAACTGGATCAGGTGTTTTTGCCTTTGGACGCCAAGCGCCCGATTATTTTGCGTTACGATCCCTCTCTCGACCCCATCATACGTCTCGGACTGTACGGCGACGTCAGCCTGTCTTACCTTCGTTATTTAGGCGAAGAAGAGATTAAGCGCGCTTTGGAAACCATTGACGGCGTGGCTGCCGTTAAGGTTAAAGGCGGGTTAAAAGAAGAAATACGCGTGGAACTTGACGAACAAAAACTCTCCTTAATCGGGGTGGATATTCAAGCCGTTCGCGAGCGTCTGGCTGAAGAGAACATCAATATGGCTGGCGGAAAGCTGAAAGAGGGCGAAACGGAATATCTGGTTCGCACGCTCAATGAATTCCGCAATATTAAAGAAATCGAAAACATCATAATCGGACGCTGGAACGGCGTCAACATAAAAATCAAAGATGTGGGAAAGGTAATCCGCACCAGCAAAGAACGGGAAATTATTACGCGCATCGGCGGCAAAGAAAGCGTCGAAATCGAAATCTACAAAGAAGCAGACGCAAATATTGTTGAAGTGGCGCGACGCGTCAAAGAAAGACTTTACGGATCGCCGGCGCAGCGCGCCTTTGTGGCTCAAATGAAAAAAGCGAAAAAGGAAGGCGTTAAAAAAGAGCCTGCCGCGCAAAAAGGCAGAGCAAGACGCGGCGCCGATTTACGAGCCAAGCAGATGACCAATTTTATTACCTACGACCTGCCAAAGGGCATCAATATTAAAACACTGTCCGATCAATCAGTTTTTATCGAAAATTCCATTAACGATGTTAAAAGCACAGCTATTCAGGGCGGTCTTTTAGCCATTCTGGTCCTCTTTGTCTTTTTAAGAAAACTCTCTCCGACCGTGATTATCGGTATTTCCATTCCCCTTTCCATTGTAGCCACCTTTGCTCCGATGAAAATTTTCAATGTTTCGCTGAACATCATGTCGCTCGGAGGTCTGGCGCTCGGCATCGGAATGCTTGTGGATAACTCCATTGTGGTGCTGGAAAGCATTGCCCGCTGCCGCGAAGAAGGCGACGGCATAATCGAGGCGACCATCCGCGGAGTGCGCGAGGTGGGCGGCGCGGTTACGGCTTCTACTTTAACTACCATTGCCGTGTTTTTCCCAATCGTCTTTGTGCAGGGCGTCGCCGGACAGGTTTTTGGCGATCTTGCTTTGACCGTTGTCTTTTCGCTGTTAGCCTCATTATTGGTCGCCCTGTTTTTGATTCCCATGCTCTCTTCGCGTCAGGTCGATACTTTTATCCGCGGTACGCAAATAAGCAAATTACCCGAAAACTTTATTCTCGATTTCCAAAAACGTCAGCTCCCGGAATCAATTGAACCGGCGTCCGCAATCACAAAATTTTTAAACCGTTTATTAAGCAACACCAAGGCTTTTCTGTTCGGAATTTGGCGGATTGTGCAAATTTTCGGCGGATTATTTTTAGCAGTCGGAAAGGGCTTTCTGCTCCTTTTTCTGGTTGCTTTCCAGCCAATCGCCGGTTTGATTCGCTTTGTTAAACGCGATTGGGATTACGGAAAACGGGTTAAATCTTTCGCAGCCAAAGGCGATTCACGACTTTTGGGTTACGTAAGCCAGATATGGAAGGACTTCCTGAGTTTTAATTCGGTGCTTGTTTTGTACGACGATTTTTCACGGATTCGTCTTAGCCTGAAAAACAATAGTGCTATCAGCCTTACTATTGCCCTTTTGCTCGCGCCCTTTAAAGCGGCATTCTATGTAATCAAATTTGTAACCACTCTTTTCATGGAACTGTTTTTTCGGCTTTTCCATAGTTTTTTATTGGAATTTACCATCATTTCATTTTTGTTAATTCAGATATTTAAATTAATTTTAGCTCCCGTTTTCGCCCTTCTCATAAAAGTTTTTAACGTGGTCTATTCAAGAATCGAAAGCGGCTATCCGGTGCTTCTGCGAAAATCTCTTAAAAATCGCTACTCACTTGTACTTGCGGTGTTTGTACTTTTTCTGTTTACGATTTTAGTTATCGCTCCGCGCCTGGGCAGCGAATTGATTCCCGAAGTGCATCAGGGAGAATTCTTTGTGGAAGTCAGGCTTCCCGTGGGGACGCCCGTTGAAGAAACCGATCGCCGCATTGAGCCGATTCAGGAACGCATTTCGCAAATTCCCGGCGTGCAAATGGTCTCTTCGCTGAGCGGAACCGATAAAAGCGCTTCCACCAAAACAGACGAGGGCGAAAACACCGCGCGAATAACCGTGACCCTCAAACCCACCGGCGATATGGCGCGGGCTGAAGAACGCGTCATCGGCAATATCAGAAAAATATTCTCGGAGTACTCGGGAATGGAAATGGACATCGCCCGACCCGTTCTCTTTTCGTTTAAAACCCCGATCGAGGTTCATTTAAAAGGCTTTAACCTCGCAAAACTGCAGCGGCTCAGCCATAAACTGGAAGAACGCATGTCACAGATTCCCGGACTTGTGGACGTCAGGGCAAACATTCAACGCGGAAATCCTGAGGTTCAAGTCTTTTTCGACCGCCAAAAGTTAGCGCGTCACGGACTAAATGTGAGAAAAGTGGCTGAAATAATCCGCAATAAAATACAGGGCGACGTAAGCACGCAGTTTAAAGAAGAAGACCGCCGGATCGATATTCTGGTGCGCTTGCGGGAAGCGGATCGCGAAAGTATTGATGATTTAAAAAGGCTAATTATTAATCCAACGAACAACAACATCCCGATACCGCTCGAATCTGTCGCCCGATTGCGCGTTAAAGAAGGACCTTCGGAAATCCGCCGCATCGATCAGCAGCGCTCGGCGGTTATTACAGCCAATCTTTTGCCCGGCTACAAATTAAACGAATTGAATCAGAGTATTTTTGAAGTAATCCAAAAGCTCGATTTACCTGCCGATTTTAGCTATGAACTGGCGGGACAAAACAAAGAGATGGAAACCTCCTTAAACAGCTTAATGATGGCTCTGGCTCTGGCGATTTTTCTGGTTTACATTGTCATGGCTTCGCAATTTGAATCATTGATCCATCCGTTCATCATTATTTTCACCATTCCTCTGGCAATTATCGGCGTTGTTCTGTACCTGTATTTCACGGGAATTCCCCTGAGCATTGTCGTCTTTTTGGGATTGATTATGCTGGCGGGTATTGTCGTAAACAACGCGATTGTGCTTGTCGATTACATCAATCACCTGCGTCGCAACGGCATGTCTAAAGTTGACGCCATTATTCAAGCCGGAAGAGTCCGTCTGCGCCCCATTCTGATGACCGCGTCAACCACGGTGCTAGGACTTTTACCCATGGCGTTGGGATTTGGCGAAGGAGCCGAAATCCGCACGCCAATGGCGATCACCGTAATCGTCGGATTAATCACTTCCACTTTGCTGACTCTGGTGGTTATTCCCATGGTGTACGATATTGTCAACAAAGAAAAAATGCCCCGTTCCAAATCCATATTAGAAAACGGGAGTGAATCGTAATGGATGAAATTAAGAAGGATTCCGTGGAAAAATCCTCAAATAATAAAATCGGGCTTTTACCCAAAATAGCACTCACCCGACCGGTAACCGTGGTGATGTCGCTGCTGGCTTTTTTGGTGGTGGGTTTTATTGCTTACACTCAAATTTCCGTGGAGTTGATGCCCGCCGGATTCACGCCGCCCTTTTTAGGGGTGTGGATTCCCTATCCCAATGCCAATCCCGAAGAAGTTGAGCAGTTCATCGCCCAACCCGTGGAAGAAGCGGTTCGCACCATTAAAGGCGTCCGAAGCGTGGAAACCAACAGCTTTACCAACGGATGCTGGGCTTTTGTGCGCTTTGTGCAGGGGATCGACATGGACATTGCTTACAGTCAGCTGCGTGACCGGCTGGATCGCATCAAAGCCGAGCTGCCCGACGATGTGGAGCGCATCTACATCCGCAAATGGAGCAACGACGATGACCCCATCATGTGGGTCGCTTTAATCCCCGAAAAACCGTTGGATGATCCTTATTATTTTACCGAGCAGCTCTTTAAAAAACCTCTGGAGCGAATCGACGGGGTCGCCAATGTGGAAATTTGGGGCGCGGATGAAAAATCAATCCTCATTTACATTAAGCAGGACGCGGTTAAAGGTTACAAAATCAATTTGTACAATGTGATCGAAACCTTACGCCAGGATAATTTTTCCATGTCCTCGGGCTACATCCGTTCCGGCGGACAAAAAATTTATGTGCGCTCCGTGGGTAAATTCCGCACACTCGAAGATATCCGCAATATCCCCATCAAAGGAGCTAACATCCGTTTAAAAGACATTGCCGAAATAAAGTACGATGTGCCCGAACAAACCTGGGTGCAGCGGATCGACGGCAAGAGCGCCATACAGATCGGCATTTACAAAGAAGCCATGGCTAACACGGTTAAACTCAGCAATGAAATCGAAGGTAAACTGCACGAACTGCTGAATGATCCGCGTCTCAGCGGATTTAAAATGGAGATTCTCTTTGATCAGGGAAAATTTATCGAGGAATCGGTTGACAACTTAAAAAACGCCGGACTTTGGGGCGGATTTTTCGCCTTTCTTGTTCTTTATTTTTTCTTGCGAAGATTTCGTATGACCTTAATTGTGATTGTCGCCATCCCTCTTTCCATATTAATCAGTCTCACGGTCATCTATTTTATCGGCTGGTCGATGAACCTGATTACCATGATGGGCTTAATGATCTCCATCGGCATGGTGGTGGATAACTCCATCGTTGTTCTGGAAAACATCTATCATAAAAAAGCGCAGGGTTACGATGTTAAACGAGCCGCCGCCGTGGGCGCAAGCGAGGTGGCGCTTGCCGTTACCATGGCTACTCTTACAACAGTAGTCGTTTTCCTGCCGTTGATTTTGATGAACGATGAGATCGGATTCCGCTTTTACATGATGCGTATCGGTTTGCCGGTGATTTTCTCTTTGTTGGCTTCTCTTTTCGTGGCTCTCATTTTTATTCCCCTGGCGGCAAGCCGCATCGTCAGCCGCCGCAAAGTGAACGAGCCGCCGATCATTTACAGATTCAACCGCTACTACCGTACCACTCTCAACTGGGTTCTTAACCATCGGGTGGAAACTTTTTTGATTTTGTTGATTATTCTTTATTCTATGAATTTTGCTTCGCAGCGGGTTGGCAAAACAGACAACATGGAAGGCAATATCAACGATTTCCGACTGATGATCGACATGCCCGACAATTATTCGCTGGAAGACGCCAAAAGGGTGGTAAAAGCCGTTGAAGATACCATCCGGGTTAAAGCCGATTTGTACAACCTGCGTACGATTGACGTGCGCTATCGTCATAATTTCGGGCGGATTCATGTCTTTTTGAAGCAGGAAAAAGGCGAACAATGGTACGAGGTTATTTATGATTCGGTTGTAAAACTCCTGGGAATTGAAATCGATAAAAAAATGGATCGCGATCAGGTTTTGGCGGATGTCAAAAAACGCCTTCCGGAGTTTGCCGGGGTTAAGTTCCGCACAACCTGGAGACAACAGGGAGGCGACGAGTCTTCTTCGGTCACCATCAGCCTGTACGGCGACGATACCCGAAAACTGTCGCAGTTGGCAAAAGAGGTGGAACGACGTCTAAGCGACATTCCCGAAATTATCAGCATCGAAACCGATCAGGAACGCGGTCAGGACGAGGTGCACATTATCATTAACCGCGAACAGGCTCAAAAATACGGAATTAATCCACGCGTTATTACCGGAACCATTATGTATGCCTTACGCGGAATTCAGTTGCCTAAATATCAAACCGAAGAAAAAGAAATCAATATGACCATCCAATTAAGGGAGCAGGACCGCAAAAATTTTGAACAGCTTAAAAATATCACTTTCTTTTCCGCCAGCGGTCGCGAAATTCCCCTGGCTACCGTGGCTAAGTTGGAAGTTAAAAAAGGCTTCGGCGAAATCCACCGCGAAGACGGAAAGACCTATCTCAGCGTAAAAGCAAACACCACTTCTAAAGATATCGGCGCGATTTACCAAAAAATCGATAAAGTCATGTCCGGCTTTAAAATGCCCTACGGATATTCGTGGTCTAAAGGCAAGCGCTTTTTCCGTTTGAGCGAAAGCAGCCAGAATATGATGTTCGGCGTCATCCTTTCCATTACCTTCGTTTTTTTGCTGATGGGAATCCTCTTCGAATCTTTCGTTCTGCCGCTTTCAGTGATCATGTCCATTCCCTTCTCGTTTGTGGGCGCTTATTGGATTTTGTACCTCACAAGTACTCCGTTGGATATGATGAGTCAAATTGGCTTTATTATTCTGATCGGAATTGTGGTTAATAACGCCATTGTTCTGGTTGATCTGGTCAATCGCCTGCGCAAGCAGGGGTTGAGCAGGTTAGAGGCTCTTTTGGAAGGCGGGCAGAATCGTTTCCGACCCATTTTAATGACCGCATTTACCACCATCGGCGGTTTAATACCCATGGCTGTAGGGAATACAAAGATGATCGGAATTCCTTACGCGCCCATGGGAAGAACCATTATCGGCGGATTGATTTTTTCGACTCTGGTTTCATTAATCGCGGTTCCCTGGGCTTACACTCTTTTTGACGATATGCGGAATTATTTTAAACAATTAACTACCGGCATTATCGCCTCGAGACGCAAATTAAAGCCCGAACTTTCTAAAAATCGGTAGCAACCGAAGGTCGGGCAAGTTGCCCGATCTTCTCCCCGCCGCGCGCCCCGTCTCTGTTTAACGAACAAAAACATCTTGTGCCGTATTTTTCAGGCTAATAAAGCTGACGATAAAAATATTCTCTACTTTTTTTGCGGTCAAATTGATTTTTTAAGAACTTTACTCCAGGTCTCAACGTATTTCAAATCACTTTTAACCCAAAAGGAGCAAAACCATGAAATTTCTTCTTGTCTTATTAATAATCATTATTGATTTGCAAGCAGGAGAAATTAAAAGGCTTACTTTAGAACAATGCCAACAAATCGCCCGCGAAAACAGCTATAAAATGCGCAGCTTGCTGGAAGATTTTAAAATCGCGCGATTCGAATTAAAATCCACACGCAACCGTTTTAAAACTCAGGTCAATCTCTTTCTGCAGGCTCCCGATTACAGCGAAACCATCAGCAGTCTTTTGGACAGCACGGGATTGTACTATTTTCCCGTAAAACAGGCTCGCTACTCCGGCAATCTGCAAATTGAACAACCATTGCCCACCGATGGCAATATTTACCTTTCCACGGGCGTGGACCACGTTCAGGATTACTTCCGCCATGAACAGTCTTTTCGGCTCAATACGCGCATCGGACTGGAACAACCCATCGAAGCGTTTTATTCGTACAATAAAATTCAGTCGGCTTTGAAAATGGCGGAGCTCAATTATCAGTTGTCAAAAAAACGTCTTCTGCGGGCGCAGCTCGATCTTGAGTACGAAGTGGCTCAGTCTTTTTACAATTTGTACTCAGCCATCGAACGGGAAAAAATCGCCTTCCAGACCTTGCAGCAGCAAAAAGAAGCCTATCAATTGGCTATCAACAAATTTAAGGCGGGGGTGATCGCGGAAGTTGAAGCCCTGCAAATGGAAGTGGACCTCGGCGAAGCAGAAAATAATTACGACCTGTCCAAAGTGGATCACGTTACTAACGCCGACGCTTTAAAACAACTTTTAAGCATCAACATGGAAGACTCTATTGTTCTGAACACCGATCTGTCCTACCCTATTATTTATGTTGATTTGAACATAGCGTTGGAATACGGTCTGAAGAATCGGCTGGAATTGCAGGAACAAAAAATTTCGATCGAACAACAAAAGCTCAATCTTGCGCGAATCAAATCGGAATACCAAATTAGCGGTAAAATTTCCGCCTACTACGATTTAATAGGCGTTAAACAAGACCCGCGTGACTTGGCGCTTTACTCAACCTTCGACAATGCCTGGGAGGAATTAAAACGCAGACCCGGCAACCGCGGCGTATCTTTGTCGGTTACCATTCCTCTTTGGGATTGGGGCGTAAATAAAAATCGCCGTCTTGCCGCCAGAGCCAGGCTTAAAAAACAGGAAATGGCGTTAAAGGATCAGGAGATCACCATCATCCGCGATATACGCAACACTGTTTTGGCGTTTCAAAGCAGCTTAAGACGGCTGCGGTTATTGGAAAAGAACGTTAAGGTGGCGGAAAAGAGTTTCAATATCAGTAAAAATCGTTTTGCCAACGGCGATATCAACAGTCAGGCTCTTGCTCTTGACCGCAATCGGCTGAGTCAGGCGTATAATTCGCGGCTCAACGCCCTGATCAGTTACAAATTGTTGTTGTCGGATATCAAAAGGAAGACATTTTATGATTTTGTGCAAAAACGTCCGGTAGTATTGGAAGATTATTTACAGAACTAAAAGGGGGAGTTAACGTTAAAGGAAGATTGGAAAAGATTTAAGGGGGGATTTGCAAAGAGACGTGGAGGGGGGAGGGTAGGTCGTTTACGACCTTACGGTAGCCCCTTTAGGGGCTTGATTACCGAATGCCGTAAAATACACCCGACCACACATTAACAGGTAAATTGTTAATTAAGCACCTCGTTCACGGATTTGCGGCAAAGAATATTTTGTGAATTCAAATGGTACATTGCTAACCGGGCAGCCCGCTAATGATAATGTTATCAAAATGTGATGCATTCCCGCTTGAAATGTTTTAAATTGATCGGAGAATTGATTTGGGTCATAGTCTTCTGACTCGGTATCCTTACTTTCATAAAGTGATCAAAACTTTGGAGTACATAAATAATGCGATGGATTTTTATTGTCTTACTCGGATTTTCGTTTCTGCAGGCGCAAACGATTAAACTTGAACATCATTCGGAACTTATTACTATACAAAAAGACGGTTTGTTCGATCGTTTGGAGTATCGCGGAAAGGTAAATCTCTCCGCATTGAATCCGGAATTAGGCGTTCCCGACCTGCCGTTTTATATTTATCGTTTCGTGCTGGAACCCGGAATAAAAGTCAAATCATTTCGAATAACAAATACGGATTATCAGTACCTTGCGGGCGAGTTCAACATTATTCCCCGCCAAAAGCCCTGGACACAATTCGGCAATGATGTGTTTATCGAACCCGATCCCGAGATCTATCAAAATTCCCAGCCCTATCCGCAACAAAGCGTACAATATTTGGGAATTCAATATTTCAACGGCAAACCTATTGCCCATTTTGCCATTTCGCCGTTTCAATACATACCCGCCGAACAAAAAATACGTTTTATTAAAAGTATTGAGTTCCAAATTCAAACCGAAATTTCTACCGAGATGGGCGTCCAGCCGTTATTACAGGAAGACAGTAAAATTGTCGATGCTCTTTTGAACCCGAAAAACGAAATAAAACCCTCCGGCAAATTTAAATTACCCGCAAGCACCGATGAAATCGATCCCCAATTGCTCGCCAGCGGATTGATCGATCGCTATGTCATTATCACCGCCGAATCCTTGAAACCGTCATTACAGCCCCTTGCCGAATGGAAAACCCGCCGCGGCGTCCCCACCGTGATTCGCACCCTCTCCTGGATTCGCCAAAACTTCCCCAATGGTGTCGATGACGCCGAACGAATGCGCAATTTCATTCGCTGGTCATACACAAAACGCGGTACACGATATGTATTGCTTGCCGGTGATACGGAACTTATTCCAACCCGAATTATTCACACCGGTAATTTTACCTTTGCCGCCGATTATTACTTTGCCGACCTTGACGGTACCTGGAATGCCGATCAGGATGACACCTTTGGCGAAGCGCCCGATAAAGTCCAAGGTTATCCCGAAGTTTACGTCGCTCGAATTCCTGCAATGACGCCGGAAGATGCCGACCGTTTTGTTACCAAATTGTTCCAATACGAAAAACTCGATTCCGTCAATTCAAGCGACTATCCGGCTAATGTGTTGTATATCGCCGCTAACCTGCAAAAAGAAAACGACAGCCGGGATCAGCTAATTCTCAAACATATCGATCCTCAAATTAATCCGATATTTAAACGCACACTTATTACTCAGTCCGAAAATATCGGTAGCGACCCCCAGGTAACACTCGACGAATTGAACAAAGGATACGGATTGATTTTCACCGAAACCCACGGACTCTATTACACCATTCGTCCTGGCGCCCGCGGCTCGGATCTCTATAACTATAATATGGAGCAATTGACTACTCCCGATCCCCCCATCTGGTACATGGCAAGCTGCTACACCAATGATATTCTTAAACGGTGCTTCGGCGAAGAATATATTCTCAGTAAAACCGGCGGAGGCGTCGCTTACATCGGAAATTCAAGCTGGGAATATCCTTTTAGCGGCATTTACCTGGAAAAAGAATTCTTTAACTTAGCTTTTAACAAAGGTTATTATCATCTATCTGAAGCGCATTATCTTTCCAGATTGCCCTATCTGGGTTATCTGAACTTCGAAGGACCTTCGCGAATAATTGTGTACTCCACCTTGGTCTTAGGCGACCCCGAAATGCCAATCTGGACAGACCGAGTTCAAAATTTCAAAATAGAAGATCAAATCGTAACTAAAAACGGTAAACGCTGGCTGAATGTCACTGTGCTTAACGACTCCACCGATTCACCGCTTCCTCAAGCTACCGTTGTGTTGTACAAAAAGGATCAATTGTATCGAATTCAGCGGACTTCAGAGACGGGTGTTTCTTCTTTTGACCTTACAAACGTCAACACAGACAGTGTCTTTCTCACAGTCTCTACCCGAAATTACCGTCCATCTGAAAAAATTTTGAATCTGACCGCTTCCAATGATTTTGCGGGAAAATTACTAAGTACGCGTTTTAAGGAAATCAACGGAAACCAAAACAATCAATGCGAGCCTAACGAAGAATTTGCCCTGTATTTGAAATGGAAAAACACCGGCGTTAAAACCTGGCAGCCCGGAACACAAATTGCTCTGCACAAATTTTCATCTCTGTTTTACTTAAAAGACAGCCTTGCCGTTTTAAGCCAATCGGTTCTACCCGAAGATACGGTTACCTTTGGTCCCTTTAATCTCACCATAGCCGGTGGAATTACTGTTGACACAACATTGGTGCTCAGGGCGGAATTGACGTCGCCCGCGGAACAACAGCTTGCCGAAAACACAAGCTTCAATATTTATGTTCCGCGATTAACCGTTTTCTCGCAAACCCACCAGACCATACTGACAGATACAACTCTCGGAAAACTCTATTATACCACCGTTCATCTGAATATTAGCAACACCGGACGGGGAAAAGCTTCCGATATTAAGGCGCGATTGATCTCTGCAGATCCTCTTGCGCAAGTTGTTCAGGATCAACTTTCAATGCCCCGGCTTTCACCCCAAACCACCGCTGAATTTGAACAGGAATTTATTATCGAACATCGCGAAGAACTTTCCGATATTCATTTAAAATTAATTCTGAACGATTATTCCGGCAATCAATGGGAGTATCCGATTGATTTTACAGCACCGTCGCCCCCGCCTTCCTTCTCCTTCCGCCCCGACAGAGCCGAAGGGATTCTGCTAACCTGGAAACCCTCCGCCGATAACGACGTTTACGGTTATCACATCTATCGCTCCGAAAGTCCTGAAACCGAATTCTACAGAATCACGCAAAATCCGTTAAAAAATGCCGGATATTTTATTGATAATCAGGTGGATAGCAACTTGCCTTATTATTATTCCATCAGAACCGTGGATTCATCCGGTAATTTTAGTGCCACGGCGGATACAATCCGGGCATGGTCCGCTCTTCCCCCTCAGTACGGCTTTCCTGTTCGTCCCAATGTAAAAGCCATCGGATCGGAAGTAAGCGGAGTCACTTCTTTTGATTTGAACGGCGACGGGAAAAAAGAGCTGATCGCTTCCGGCGGCAACGGACAGTTACACGTTTATGATTCGAACGGAACTCTGTTATTCAAATTAAACGATTTGGAAGGCGACCTGACTTTCCCGGCTGTCGGTAATGTCAACGGTTTATCCAAACATGAAATCGTGGTTTCAAGCTTCAGAGAAGGTCAACCTCTGAATAATATCTATGTGATCAATGGAAAAAACGGGCAATTGCTTTCTCAATTCGATTTGCAATACAACGCGCCGTCTCCTGTCGTTCTCTCCGATCTGGATCATGACGGATTTGATGAAATTATTGTGCTTACCCATGCCGGCAATGCTCCTCATCCTCCCAAAAACAGTCGTTTGTTTATTTTAACCGACAGCAGCGGATTCCTTAAGTCATTCAAAGATTGGCCCTCCGAAGGTTTTATGTTTGACGACCGCACCTCGCTTGGGAATGTGGCGGTAGCCGACCTGGATGATAGCGGAGAATTATCCGTAATCGTTCCCACGCAGGGCGGTAAATTATTCTGTTTTAAACCGGACAGCTCGCCGAACCCGGTCTGGATAAAATCTTTCTCCGGCTATCTCGAATCTCCTTTAAGTTTGGCTGACTTGAATAACGACGGCTTACTTGAAATCGTATTGCCCATAGTTAAAACCGACCGCCTTTATGTGCTCGATTACAAAGGCGATTTCTTTCCCGGCTGGGAAGGGGGCAAGGAATGCAAACTAACCGATCCTTACGGACACAGCTCGCCGGCAATTATCGGAAATGTCGATCAGGATGCCGATCTGGAAATCATCTATGTGGGACGCAATAATGTGTACATATTCAAAAATAACGGGCAGTTAATGGAGGGATGGCCCAAACCCATTAACAACGGAGACGGTTTCTTTGCCGGAAACTGGGAAATCCTTTCACCGTACAACAGCCCTGTTTTAGCCGATATTAATCAGGATGGTATTCAGGAGATCATCTATCTGGATACCTTCGGTTATATTCACGCCTTAAGCTCACTTGACGGAAACGAGGTTGCCGGTTTTCCCTTATACACAAAGAACGATATGGTCAAGGCTCATTCACCCGTTGTTGACGATATTGATTCCGACGGGGATTTGGAAGTATTAACGGTTAACCACGAAGGCGTTTTGTTGATCTGGGATGCCCCGCAAAAATATTCCTCATCCACCGTTTTGTACTGGAATCAACCGCTGGGTAACGCCAAACACACCGGAGAAATGGATACTCTGCATCTTGAGATAGTAAGTGGTATTACTTCGAAACCGGATCAAATTCCCGAAAAATTTTACTTAAAACCCAACTATCCCAATCCCTTTAATCCCATGACGAAAATTGAATTCGGATTAAAAGATCCCGCCTGGGTCGAGCTAACTATTTTTAATATTCTCGGACAAAAAATAACAACTCTTGTCGATAATCAGCTTTTGGGCAGCGGCGTTCACCGCAAAACCTGGAGCGGAAACAACAACAATAATCTCGGACAGGCGTCGGGCATTTATTTTTATCGCCTTGTCGTCCGCGATAAATCCACACGTCAGGTGCAATTTTCAAAAGTCCGGAAAATGATTAAAATAAAATAAATTACTACTATCTCACCGCTTCCTGAGCCTGTCGAAGGAAGCCTGTCTCGTCACCCATCACACACGCTCCCTGAGCCTGTCGAAGGGAAGCCTATCTAGTCACACATTACGCCTTTTTACCTTATCCCCGATATCCCGTTAAATTTTTTCCTTCCTCGTTGAACGTTTCCGATTCTCCCGTGTATTATTCAATGTAACTATCATTTTACGGAGGAACTTTAAAATGAAATCAACCAATTTGTTTTTCGGAATTTTCATCCTCATCGCGTTTTTTATTCTTCCAAAAAACGATTTTGTTTTTGCCCAAAGTGAAAAACCGCAAAAAGTTTATCGAATCATTTACGTTCAAAAACCCAACGAATGGTACCTTAAACAAGCAGAACTCTGGGAGCGGGAAGTCAAAAAAAATCCCCAAAACCCCGAGGCGTGGAGAAATTACTTTCTTGCTCTTCGATATTCCAGACCGACACAATTCACCTCCGAAGCTTTTAAAAACAGGCAGGAAAAATTAAAAAAAATCATTGCAGAAATGGGTAAATCTGTTCCCAATTCTTATGAATACTACTACTTAAAATATAAATACTATGCGCCCTACAAAAAAGCAGATATTTCCTGGCTAAAAAAGGCTTATCAACTACAACCCGAAAAAGCGGAATTGTACTACGACTTTATTGTCTATTACGCAGTCCACGACAATCAACCAAAACTGAAAGAATTTATCCGGAAGCTCTATCAAAGCAAAGACATCGCGCCCGGTTTGTTAAATTACAATTACAACGTTTTAGCCTCCTGCGAGAAAAATGCTGTTCTATTTACCAATGGCGATAACGACACCTATCCCGCCTGGATATTACAAACGGTAAAGAATGTTCGCCCGGACGTCACGATAATCAATTTAAATCTGGCAATGGGATATCCTGACTATCTGGAATCTTTGCTTGACAAAAAAAATATCGACATCTCCGCCGATGATCTGAAAGGTAAAAAAGGTGCCGATTTTCTGCAGGAATTAATTCAACAAATCCATAAAAATTATCAGAATATTCCCATCTATATCGCCCTGACTTTAAACGCAAATTATCTGAAAAATATCGAGGATAATCTTTACATCGTCGGTCTTGCCTATCAATATAGCACCGATAGTATTGACAACTTGGCTATTTTGAAAATGAATCTGGAAAAAAATTTACGCTTGGATTATCTTAAGAACAACTGGTACGACGAACAATACCTTGCTAATGCTTCCATTGATCAATTGAATTTAAATTATGTTATTGTTTTTATGAAATTGGCAGAACATTTGAATTTAAGCGGACAAAAAGACGACGCCGATTATTGGAAAAATTTCGCGCTTCAATTGGCAAAAAAAGGTGGAAATGAAAAGCTTATTGAATATATTAATAGCAAAACCTTTTAATTTGTTGAGAAAACAACAGACTTTATGGCTCTTATAGGTAAAGACTATCAAACGGTCAGCGACGAACGCCTGATGAAGTTGATAAAAAAAGGCGATACCAAAGCCTTTAATCAACTCTATTCACGTTACGGTAAACGCCTGCTCCACTACTTTTTTCGTATGCTGGGCGGCGACAGGGAAAAATCACAGGATTTATTACAGGATATTTTTCTAAAAATAATCCGTAAACCCGAACTATTTAATGGTCGGTACAAGTTCAAAACCTGGATATTTTCCGTCGCTCACAATATGTGCAAAAATGAATATCGCCGCCTATCGAATAGAGACACAACACTTATCGAATCGAACAATGACATCGCCGATAATCCGAATTCCTTTGATCAAAGAATAGATCAAAAATTATTTCAAAAAGTTCTGCAGGTAAGATTAAACGAATTACCGCCCGACCAACGGACAGCCTTTTTACTTCGTTTTCAAGAGAATCTTTCTATTAAGGAGATCAGCAAAACGATGAACTGTTCGGAAGGAACGGTGAAATCCCGTTTGTTCTACGCCTGTGAAAAACTGGCAAAATATTTACAGGCTTTTAATCCGAATAAAAACGGAGATAATTAAAATGAATCGTTTAAACGGTAAATTAAACGGAAACTGTTCCCGAATTGAACATTTAATAATCCGACAAATGACCTCGAATATCAATGATAAAGAAAAGAAACTTGTTGACGACCACTTGAAAACCTGTAAAAAATGCCTGCGGTTTCGGCATGTATTAATGCGCATACGGTCGTCGTTTGCAAGCGATGCTTTAAGCCAACTAAATCCCTCGCCCGACGTACGCCTAAATCTCATGAACGAAATGGAAATGCTTCAAAGAGCGGAAAAAGGTTTTGCGGATAAAATTTCAGACGCGCTTTATTCGCTTTTTGCCTATCGGATTCCTGTCTATCAGGTTGTACTGGCAATTATTCTGATCTCCGGAATCTTCCTTGGTAAAAGCCTTTTTTTTCAACCCCAAAATACCTCTGCTTTTCCGTCTGACGCCTCGATTACAAAAAACGAAATTATCGTCGATCAACCTAAAATAAGAGCGCATTTGCAAATTGTAAACCGCCAAAAAACGGGAGAAAGCATTAAAGAAGATTCGGTTTTAACCAAATTTATTGTAACAATATTATAAAAAGATATCTAAAATAGAAAAGGCAGGAGACGGCGACGCCGCTGTTTCCTGCCTTTTTAATTCAAAGAAATTTGAATGAAAACTTACTTCACCAGCATCATTTTAATCGTTCTGGAATAATTACCGGCTTTAAAAGTTGCGAAATAAACGCCGCTCGGCATCGCATTCCCAAATTGATTTCTGCCGTTCCAGAGGTAAGAATAACGACCCGCCGTTAAATCGCCTGAAAAAAGCGTGGCTATTCTTCTGCCCAAAATATCGTAAATCACCAGTTGAACATTCGCCGTACTTTTCGGCAAGTCAAATTTAAGCGTGGTGCTCGGGTTGAACGGATTAGGGAAATTGTTGTACAACTGAAATTTATCGGGCAAAAATTGTCCGTCTCTTGTGATGTCGCTCGGATTCGTCTTCAAAGGACTGTCATCCGTGTCGGTAGCAATAATGGGCGAATATTTGGTAGCATTATCCGATTTATACTGTTGTCCTTCCATTAATGTTTGTTCGAAACTCAGACCCGCGGTTTGGGTTGAATCCATAATTTCAATAGTAATGTGAAGCAACTGCTCCGGCGAAGTTGTTACAAGGTTGGCGGCAGTCGGGCTGTCGCTGTATTTATATCCTATTCCGACGGCAAAACGGGATGAAGTATTATCCGAAATATTGCTGATTTCATACAAAGGTAAGCCTGCCACCAATTCTCCCTGAATCAGCGTGCCCTTGTCCACGGTTATTTTACTGTTGGCGACAACAGAAGAGCCAAAGCCCAGCGTGTTGTAATTAATATAGACCAAAGCATCGCCAAGATGCGTTGTGTCATCGCTGGCGCTTACCATCACATCAAATTCATATTTTTTTACGCCATTGTTGGTCACTATGCCATTTGAAAATGTGAAGGTAAGGCTTGTCCCATAGCTTATTTGTAACCCGAACAAAAAAATCAATAATATCTTTATCGTTTTCATCATATTCTCCTTAATTTATGTTAGTTACTAAGAACTTAACTCTTTTTTAATTGGGAACCTGAGTGCCTAAGCCCAAGTTTCCCTTCCAAAAATCATTTTTGTCATCATTTTGCACCTGTCCGTTCAAATTGAAATCCGCCGATCGATATCCGGCTGTTCCCAACTGCGGTTTCCAGAAGTCGTTTTTATCGTCATTCTGGACCTGTCCGTTGGCGTTGGCGTCGCCAGTCGGCATCCCGAACACGCCGGTTGTTAATTCTACCTGTGCGTTTGCCCCGTAAGCCTGACTTTGAGCCGTACTAAAATCGTACAGAGTCGTTTCCGCGGATAAGCTCACCGGGTTAGCGGTCATCAAGGCTAAATGATTTCTGTGCCGCAATACTACGTAATAAGAACCGTCTGCAATCCCCGAAAAACTAACCGGACTGTATCCGTCCAGGTCCGTAATCATTCCGTCTTTACGAATAAAGGCTGCGCGTGTTGCAACGGTAGAGGCAGAATCCGTGGAAGTTCTTAATTGCACCTGTATCCAGTCCACAACATCCGTCGGAAAATTTAAAACGATTTCATCGCCGTTATAATTCCACGGAGAGGTGTTAAACGGTTGTCCGTTTGGCATGAAATCCTGACTTACCAGAGTTGTGCGCATTGTATCCGCGTTGAAAGCGCCTTGCAAAAACGCCTTCGTCGCAACATTAACCCGCGTACCCTGCTTAATCAATACATCGTCTAACCAGAGGTTTCCCGCTTCGGCTGTTTTAAAATAAAACGACATTCCGAAATAGTTAGCCGCAGTATATACCGTGTCTTTTACGGCTCCCGCGCTAATTAAATTGTCAAAGTTTCCGTTAGCGTCATATTTTAATTCCCAAACGCCCGAAGAATCGCGGGTTACTTCGATTCCCACCAGGTCATCGGGTCCCCAATCAAAAGAAGTAGTAAGGAGTATCGTATCTGCCTGACTGTTTGTTAATCGCCAGAGAGAAAGGCTATCGGTCTCACCCGATAAATTTACGCCCACCGCATATCCGTTTACATGGGTAGTATCATGAACCATAAGATACACCCAGAATTTATTGGCGCCGCTCGGATCAAATGTTCCGTTTTTTAAATTGAACCGCCAGGTTGTAATCTCCGAATCAACATTAAGATTCACCAAAGGCTTAGTAATGTGACTGCTTGCCGCCGTGTCGTTTAAGGCGTGTTTAAGTGAAAAACTGCCTGTAATTGCCCCGTCAGAACTGGCGACCCAATTACTGTCGGGAATTTGTTTCCAGTCTGAGATATCGCCATCTTCAAAGTCATCGCTCAAAAAAATCGTCTGAGCTACAGAAAAACCAACCCATATCAGTAATAGATATAAAAATCCGATTTTTTTCATGTTTCCTCCAAAAACTTATTCAATCCTTTGTATAAATATTATAGTGTTTTCGATTCATTTATTCTTGATGAATATCATAGTTTTACAAAAATATTGAAAACTAGTTTCATTCTCAACGTTATTTTTATATTCGGATTTTTTTTGAAAAGATTGATAAAAAAAACAATAATGATTTAAAACTGAGACTTTTTACAATATTAAAGAAAATAATTCAGGCGAAATATGGAAAAGCCCCCTTCGAGGGGGCATAATTGTTTTAACGTAAAAGCATCATTTTGACGGATTTTGAGGCATTCTTTGTTTTCAGAAGCGCAAAATAAACGCCCGTGGAAACCATGCTCCCAAAGTCATTAAATCCGTTCCATTTAAACTCGTGAGCTCCTTTATTTATCGTTCCGTTAAACAAGGTGCGGATTTTCTTACCGGTAACGTCATAAATCAAAACCTGAACATCAGCGGTTTGTTGAGGAACGCTGATTCGTATTGTAGTTGAAGGGTTGAAGGGATTCGGATAATTCGGAAAAATTTGATAGCTGTCACTCGAAAGAACGGGATTGTCTTCAATCACACTTACAAAAATACTGTTCTGCGCTCCGGGGCTGCCTAAATCGCCGTCGCCGTAAGGGGACAGAGCTTCTCCCCAATTAGCGCCCGCATTATTATCCATTCCGGGATTCTTTAATTCCATGGATGCGCCCGTGGGATCGGGGAAAGTGGTTCCTCCGTCATAATTGACCCTATCCACCTCGGTTGTGCCGTCGCTGTATATTAAAACGACTTCATCCGCGCCGTTGGCAAGCGTAAATCCGCTGTAAACATAATCCACAACCACGCCGCCGTTAGTAGCCTGATCTCCGTTAATGCCAAGCACGAGGTAATCGCCCGGATCAATGGTCAACGGACCGCCGTTATCTATTAAATGCGAATCGCTTCCGTCATCCTTGATCGTCCAGCCGTTAATATCCACCGCCTGGCTGTCATTGTTGTACAATTCGAACCATTCGCCATCACTATCAGCCACAGCATTGGGATTTTGCATGATTTCGTTGATTACAATGTCGGGCACTGCCGGGGTTTCATTATCAATCACCGTTAACACAAACTGCGAGGGCGAACCTGTGGTTGCGCTATTTCCGCCGCTGACATTCTGAAGCTCAAAGGTAAAATCTTCATCCCCCTCTAATTCGGAATCATCGGTAATGGTAATTGTTACAATCTGATTATCCGAACTTCCTGCGGGAAAGGTTACCGTTTGAGTGGTGTAATTGCCTAAATCCGCCGGATCACCGGAAATCAGAACGACATCCGCAGTTGTAGCGTTTGTGGCATCAGGATTAGAAATGGTTACCACAAGATCGTACGTTCCGTCGCCTTCATTAACCGAGGCGGCTGAAGAAGCAAACTGAACGGTGGTATTGTTAGAGGGATTAAAGGTGTGCTGTCCCAAATCCGTAAAATAGTCCTGATCATGAACTATCCATTGCGAGTTATCAGCGTTGGTTCCGGCTGAAGCCGCCCAGTCGGTCGATCCCGAAGTAATATCGGATTTACGAATCAAGGTATGGTTAGCCGTGGCGTTGGTTACGCCCGCTACGTCCCATCCCGTTCCCGGATCCGCGCCCTCCTCGCCTACTTCGTCAATTAACGTTCCGTTTTTTGCCAGACCCACGGCGTCATCTCCGTTCCATGACGCGCTTCCTGTGGTTAGATCCGCCTCATTTAAAATTGCGGCATCCGCCGAACTGTTGGCAACCACATACACATCCCCGTCGTTAACGGTTCCGCTTAAACTGATGGTTTTTTCAGCCCAGTTCCCGCCGTTGCTGATAATCCACACCTCATAAACGGACAGATCAACCGGACTGCCTGTTCCGTTAAAAATTTCCAACGCCTTGTTATTACTGCTTCCTTCAATATACTCGGAAATGAATAAATCGCTCGCCTGAGCAAAAAGAGCCACAGGCAGTAACGCCACTAAAAATAAAAATAGAGTTTTCCGCATAACGCCTCCTAATCGGGTTTTAAAATAGATTCTTAATTTAAACAAAATCGGTAAAAGAGTCTTGACAAGATATAGGGAATCTTACCATTTTGAATATTTACTGTCTTTTCACGCATAATAATTTTATTTTCAAATCTTAGATAGCGGTATTTAAGTATAATAATATTGAAAATCATTTGCAAATAATAGCAATAAAAAGTTAGCAAAAGAATAAAACTTTATTAGAAATGTAACAAGGGACTTATGACGATAAATATTGTAAATTAAGCGCCACAGCAATTCAGGAAAAATCGCTTTGTCTTTTACCCCAAAACGGGAAATATTGATTGCATCACACTTCCGAAAAAGCCGGAGACTTTGCCCGAAAACGAAAATTCAAACTTTTAATCAAAATTTTATGAGATTGGCGCAAAATAAACCCGTTGAATTTCATCTGATCCGCAAACGGTTTTTTCATAGCTTTTTGCGGAAATATTTACACATAATGCAAAATCATCGCAATGAATATCAAAAAGGTATCCCACAATTTTTCTGTTACGGCACAATCTGCGGAATCAGAAAAATCTATAGTCAAAATTGCAGTTAAAACAAACCCTCCTGATTTTAAGCGCTAAGGATCAAAAAACCAACAATTTAATAAGCGCAATCTGTGAAATCAGGTTAATCTGCGGTAAATAATAACCACTAAGCACACAAAGGAGTCACAAAGAACACAAAGAAAATTGAATTTAATATTGAAATTGAAACAAATTCTCTTATTTAAAGCACTAAAAATCCAAATAAGGAAAAATTAATCTGCGCGATCAGCGTCATCTATGTTCATCTGCGGTCATTGTTGCTTTTTATTCACCCGCACGAAAAGTACGCAAAAACGTGCGCAGTAATTTCATCATTCCTTTAATCTTAATAAAAATGTTGCGATTGTAAAGAAAATCGATCATCCCCTTCATGCCTTCGTACACATTTTGCGAATACGGATGCCACCACACGTTCTTTTTAACGCCCGGCATAAAATCATGCACAATCATTTGCGGCTGAGTCATTTCGTAAAAACCCAATTGACCATGAGAACGTCCGATACCGCTTTGTTTGAATCCGCCCCACGAAGTTTCCGGCAGCCCGTGACTCATCAGGTGATCGTTAACGGTTATCACGCCGGCTTGAATTTTTCTAGCAATAACTTCGGCTTTTTTACGATCACGCGACCAGACCGAGCCCGTGAGCCCGAGATAGGAATCGTTAGCCAGTCGAACGGCTTCATCCATATCTTCAACAGACATCACTCCCACAACGGGTCCAAAGGTCTCATGGCGCATCACATCCATGTCGTGTTTCACGTCCGTCAGAATGGTAGCGTGCATTAGATTTTGATAGTTTGAATCGTCCGGCAGTTCGGATTGAGCATAAATTTTTGCTCCTTTGGAAAGCGCATCTTCAATGTGCAGGTTAACAACATTCATTTGTTTTTTAGTTGTAATTCCGCCCATGTCGATATCAAAGCCAAATGGGTACCCTATTCTGAATTGTTCGATTTTCTTTTTTAAAATTTTTAAAAACGGTTTGTAAACATTTTGATGAACGTAAATTCGTTCCACACCGCCACACGATTGCCCGGCGTTTGAGAAACCCGCCCACACGGCGCCTGTTGCGGCGCGTTCAAGATCGGCGTCTTCACAGACAATCATGGCGTCGTTTCCGCCCAATTCAAGATTGACGGGCGTTAATGTTTCGCTCGCTTTTTTCATCAGATATTTGCCAACCGCTACGGAGCCGGTAAAAAACAATTTATTTACACCCGCTTCCAAAAAGGCGTCGCCGGCAACAGTACCCGGCAAATTTAAATAATGAAACAGACCCTCCGGCAAATCAGCCTGTTCTACCGCTTCTTTCAAAATATGCCCGACCATCTGAGTTTCGGAGGCTGTTTTAAAAAGTATGGCGTTGCCTGTAATCAATCCCAGAATAATTTCGGAAAAAGCGATTGTAAACGGATAATTCCAGGGCGTGATAATTCCGATCACCCCATAAGGCACACAAATCAATTTGGTCCACTTATTCGCCATCAGAAGATTCCCGGGCTTAATCCAGCGATCTTTTAAGAAAGCCGGGGCTTTATGGCTGTAATAACTTAACGCCATGAGGGAGTTAATGACTTCGGTTACCATTGCATCCAAACGCACTTTGCCCGAATCACGAGAAATGGTCTCCGCAATCTGATCGGCGCGATCCACAATAAAATTCTTTATCGGTTTTAATCGCAGAACTCTTTCCTTAACAGAATATTCTTTCCAGACTTTTTGAGCTTCCCGCGCTTTTTTGATTGCCTTTAAAACATCTTCTGTGGAATGCTGCGATACTTCCCCAAGAATTTCACCGGTAAGGGGATTAACGCATTTGGTCGTGCTTGTTTCGGACATTAGTGTTCCCTCCAAATTTTCTGATTCCGTGAAATCAGCAATTCTCATAAGCCTTGGTCAAAATGTTCAATGCGTCCTCGGCGTCGATTTCAACCGGATTGTAAATGGATGAAGCATCGCTTAACGAGACCTGAACGATGGGCACAAGATCGTCTTTCTGCACCCTGCCTGTTTCTTTAAGAGTACAGGGTAAATCCGATATTTTTTGCAACCTGTTTTTCCAATCGCGAATCGTTTTAATCACAGCGGCGGGTCTTTCGTTTTTGGCGGTATTCAGATAAGTATCTTCTCCGGCAAGGGGTAAAAGCAATTTTCCCAGAGCATTAGCATACGATTCGCCGCCGTTTTCAAGATTGTATTCCAATCCGTGGGGTAATAAAACGCTCATCGCCATACCATGCGGCACATGGCAAACCGCACCGACCGAATGTCCCAGGGTATGAACCACGCCAACCATGGAATTGGAGAACGCTATTCCCGCCTGTGTTGCGGCAACGGAAAGATTCAAGCGAAGCTGCCGGTCATCGGGCTTCTCAAAAAGCGCAAACAAGTTTTCGGAAACAACTTGAACGGCAGACCAGGCATGCGCATCACTAACCGTATTATTTGCCAAGCCCGTGTAAGCTTCTACAGCGTGAGTTAAAGTATCCATTGCTGAAGCGGCGGTTAATTGCCGTGGAAGCGTAAGAGTCATCCTCGGATCGAGTATGGCTACATCGGGAATTAAAAAATGCGAGACAAAGGGCACTTTGTTTCCGGTTTCCGGATCGGTAATAACCGCCACAAGCGTGGTTTCCGAACCGGTTCCGGCAGTTGTGGGGATGATCATCAGCGGTTTTAACTGTTTCTTCAAAACTCCCGCCCCGCTAAATTTTTTAAGATCATCCGCGTTTTCGCTAACCAAAATATTAATCCCTTTTGCCGTGTCAATCACCGATCCCCCGCCAAGCGCAATCAATCCGTCGCAGCCTTTTTCACGATACAGGCTTGCTCCCTTTGCCACCACGGACATGGAAGAATCCTGCGGAACATCATTAAAAATCTCCGGAGGTTTTATTCCGGTATCCTTTAACACCCGAACAACTGATTTTAAAAGACCAGCCGATTCCACCCCGGGATCTGTAATTAATAAGGGTTCTTTTACATTTAAAAGCGATAATTCAAACGGAATATTTTCAAGCGCATTAAAACCGGCTAAAATTTTAACCGGACTGAAAAATTCAAAAAATGTCTTTGACATCGGGTTTTCCCCTCGATTTCATTAAACAAATAAAAGTCTCGAATATAGTTTTACTCTTGTCATCGTCTTTTTAAAAACAGAATGAGCGGGATATCGTTTTAAAGCGCGACGGGCAAAAATCGCCGGCAAAAGATAAAATTCAACCCAATTCAAACAACGGACAAAAGCCATTGATTTCCCAAGATCGCCGTTTACTGTCATCCGCGATCGCGCAAAAGCGACAGAAGTGCTTTCCCGAAAGGTAAACATAACAAAAGCCGCTTCAAGATATTTGATTGTTATGGTCAACCTCTCCGGAGAGCTTTGAGGCAGCTTTTTGGCAAAACTGATTTTTTCTCCGGAGAAAAGTAATTTCATTTCCGGTCCGTTTGGCATGACGGTCATAGTGAGCAGCAAACCGTTTTCAAAATTTTTTAATTCTTCCTGAACTTCGGGAATCAATTTTCCGGCTGCCACAAAAGCCTTACCCAAAAAGAAAAGAAGTGTTTTGATGTAAAGCTTCTTGAAAAAATTAATCGGATAATAAAACAAGGAGGACATTTTAAATTCCTTTCTTATAATCAAATAAGGTAATTTGACCCTATTTTAAGATAGACAAAAAACCTTTAATTGAAAAAATTATTTTTAAAATAATTGGAAGATTATTTGATCTTTGCGTAAAATAATTCTGATTTAACAAGTATTTAAAGCGGATTTTACGTCATGCCACGGAAATAACCCCGGCAAATCGGGACATTCAAACAAACCGGAAGGATATGTCATGAACCTAAAAAATACCCGTCCGTTCTTATTACTCGCCTTTATTAGCATCGCCTTTTTTGTTTTCAATTGCTCAAACAAAAATCCGGATGCGTCAAAATCTTCAAAAAATGAACATCTGGTGATGTCCGTGCTTTACGTGCAAACAGCGGCGGAAGTTAGGGCGCTTTGCTACCAGGCTTTTAACATTGCCAAACTTCGACTGAATGCCGCACTGGACACCCTGCCCGCGAGTAAAAAAGCCGCGGTGATTGTGGATATAGACGAAACCCTTCTGGACAACAGCCCTTACGAAGCTTACCTGATCAAAACCGATCAATCCTATCCCGCAGGCTGGGACGAGTGGATTGGCAAAGCAGCGGCAAAAGCAATTCCCGGCGCGGTACCCTTTTTGCAATTTGCCGCTCAAAAGGGAGCGGACATTTTTTACGTTTCCAACCGCAAAATCAAAACATTGCAAAAAACGCTAAGTAATCTACAGAAAGCCGGATTCCCGCAGGCAACCGAAAGCCATCTTTATTTGAGAAAAGAAACTTCAAGTAAAGAAAGCAGACGGCAAATCATTGCCAAAACCCATCAGATTATTCTTTTGATCGGTGACAATCTTAACGATTTTGCCCAGGTGTTTGAGAAAAAAACAGTTGAAGACCGCTTTAACGAAACCGACCGCCTGAAAGACCAGTTCGGTAAAAAATTCATTGTGCTGCCCAATCCCATGTATGGCGAATGGGAAGGCGCGGTTTATGATTACCACTGGAAAATGAGCGAAACGGAAAAAGCAAAAAAGCGGAAAGAAGCGTTGAAAAGCTTTTAATAAACGGTTTGGCGTCAAAACCGGCGAACGGCAGATTTGCTCAAAATTTCAGCTCAATACCGATCGGGCAATGATCCGAGCCCATGACATCCGGAAGAATAAATGCCTCTTTAAGGAAGGGCAGTAAATTTTCGGAAATCAAAAAATAATCGATGCGCCAGCCGATGTTCCGCTTTCTGGCGTTGAAGCGGTAACTCCACCAGGTGTATTGATCTTTAAGATCCGGGTAAAAATGACGAAAGGTATCGATCCAGCCGTTTTCGAGATAACGGTCGATCCATTCCCTTTCTTGCGGTAAAAAACCGGATGTGTTTTGATTGTTTTTAGGATTTTTAAGATCGATCTCTTTGTGCGCCGTATTAAAATCGCCGGTTATGATCACTCTTTCTCCGCGATTCCGCCGCGCGTCAATAATTTTCAGCAGCTCGGCGTAAAACTCCAGTTTGTAATCCACGCGTCCGTGATCGCGCCGCCCGTTGGGAAAGTAAATATTG
>JAJRSN010000228.1 GCA_024278715.1 Calditrichota bacterium | reverse complement strand
AGCGGTTTTAACCCACGGCGCTCTGTGGATTCTTCTTCCCTGGCCCGGCGCGATCGGTTACCGCCGTTTTTATCAGGGACTTTTGATCCGCTACAATTTAACGCGGCGGGTGGCTTACGGCACGGTAATACGCCTTGTTACCATGATTACCGCCGCTTTAACTGGCGCCCTGATTCTGAAATTGCACGGGGCTTACATCGGCGCTTTTGCCCTTAGCATCGCAGTGTGCGTGGAAGCCGTCGCCAGTCGATTGATGACCTGGAATGTGGTCAAATCTCTGAAAAAAGATCGCACGCAAATCGAAGACTTATCGTTCAAAGGAATTTTCGTCTTTTATTACCCGCTGGCTTTAACTTCGCTCATCGCGCTTGCAGTTCAGCCTTTGGTCACTTTTTTTGTAGGGCAGAGCAGAATGGCGCTTGAATCTTTAGCCGTATTACCGGTCATCAGTTCTTTGGTCTTCATCTTCCGCAGTTTCGGACTCTCGTTTCAGGAAGTGGGCATTACGTTTTTAGGAGAAGATAATGAGGGATTTAAGCCGCTGTTGAATTTTGCCCTGATTTTGATCGCCTTTGTAACCGCAGGAATGTTAATTATCGGATTTACTCCGGTCCACGACTTGTGGTTTAACAAAATTTCCGGTCTTTCCCGTGAATTAACGGATTTTGCCAGAACTCCCGTGCGTATTCTGTTTTTGCTTCCCGCGCTTTCCGTAATGCTTTCGTTTCAGCGATCCGTTCTTGTAACCAATCGCACTACGCGACCCATTACCATCGGAACAGTAATCGAAGTGAGCTTTATCTCTTTATCAATGTGGTTGTTTATTGAGAAGTTTATGCTTGTGGGAGCGGTAGCTGCGGCGCTGGCGCTTGTAACCGGCAGACTGGCTTGCAACAGCTATTTGCTTTTCCCGATTTTCAAACGGCTGAATTTTGTTTCCGAAAGGGGAAAAAGTCCGAACGATTAAATTTAGATTCAACAAAAATTGAGCTGTTCCCGCTGTTCAGCGGTAAAAAATAACCGACAAGCGCGCAAAGTAGTCACAAAGCGCACGAATAGTAAATTGAATTTAAATTTGAAAGTGCCCTCTTTAATTAGGTAAGTCATTGTCATTTTGATTAGCGCAGCGACGAGAAATCTTTTGTTTTTGTTGAAGTTATAAGATTTCTCTCTTCGCTCGAAATGACAGAACAATTATTTTAGAGCGAACTAGAGAATTAAGAAGAAAACAAACTCTCCAATTTTAAGCACAAAAAACCAAAAGCACCTTAGTTTAATCAGCGACATCAGAGTAATCGGGTTAATCTGTGGTCATCTGCGGTCAATAATAACCGCCAAGCGCGCAAAGAAGTCACAAAGCGAACGGTGAGTATAAAAAATTTAAAATTGTGATTGAAACAAATCTACTCAATTAAGCACCAAATATCCGAAAGTAAAACTTCAACTTAATCTGCGCAATCTGAGTAATCAGATTAATCTGCGGTCCGAAATCAGCGCAATCAGATAAATCTGTGGTCATCTGCGGTCATAAACGGTTGAAGTTGATGGTTAAAATTTCTTATCTTGGACTAATATTTAATTCCCCATTTAAAAATTAAAGGATTTTTTTGTGAAACGGTTGTTTGCAGGACTCGATGTTTCCACCCAAAGCTGCAAACTGGTAGTCATTAATCCCGCCGAAAAAAAAATTGAATTCGTTGTCTCGGTAAATTATGACCATGATTTGCCTCAGTACAACACGTTTAACGGGGTAATTCAAACTCAACCCGAGGGAGTGAGCGAATCCGATCCGCGAATGTGGATTGACGCAGTGAATATGGTTTTCGAACAGTTGAAAGAATCGGATGTGCCTCAAAATCAAATCTACTCGATTTCCGTCTCGGGTCAGCAGCATGGTCTGGTTGCGCTCGACGAAAAAGGGAACTTAACGCGACCGACGAGTAAACTATGGAACGATTTTTCCACGTCGGAGGAGTGCGAAATTCTCACCGAAAAGGTCGGCGGCAGGCGGGCAATGATTGAAGAGGTGGGCAATGCGCAGCGCACGGGTTACACCGCTTCAAAAATTTTTCACTTTTTCAGACACGAACGGGAACAATACGATAAAACCGCCACCTTTTTTCTGGTTCACAATTACGTCAACTGGTATTTGACCGGCGGAGCGCGGGTAATGGAAGCGGGCGATACCTCGGGAACGGCGCTATGGCATCCTGGTAAGCGGAGGTGGTCCCAAAAAGTTATTAATGCAATCGATCCCTCTTTAAAAGACAAACTTCCCGAAGTAAAATCCTCCGCACAAAGCATTGGCAAAATTTCCTCCGGGCTGGCGAGGCGCTTTGGCTTTAATCGGCAATGTACGATCGATGCCGGAAGCGGCGATAATATGTACGGAGCCATCGGTACCGGTAATATCGAACCGGGCGTGGTAACCATTAGCCTCGGCACAAGCGGTACCGCTTACAGTTTTACGGAAGAACCGTTCATCGATTCTGAAGGGGATATTGCCGCATTTTGCGACGCTACCGGTCACTATTTGCCTCTCTTGTGTGTTTCGAATCTCGCCAACGGGTACAACATACTTTTAAAGCAATATCAAATAACTCATGAGGAATTCAATCAAATTGTCGGTAAAACGCCGGCGGGAAATCGGGGAAGAATTTTAATTCCCTGGTACGAGGGCGAACGCACGCCGGATGTGGCGCAGGCTGCGCCACTGTATTTTGGTTTCGGTTTGAATGATTTTAAACCGGAGATTTTAACACGCGCGGTTTTGGAAGGGCACGTCTTAAATCTTTATGACGGATTCCGACGAATGCCGGTCAAACCTCGTGAAATCCGCTTGACGGGCGGACTTTCGAAATCGGAAATCTGGGTTCAAACCATTGCCGATGTGTTTGAAGCGGACGCCGTTCCCGTGCGGGGAGAAGGTGCCGCCCTGGGAGCCGCAATTCATGCCGCCTGGGTATGGTTTAAAGAACACGGTTACAAAACCGAATTAAAAGAATTAACCGAATCCTTTGTCCTTTTGGATGAAACGCGTCGCAAATCTCCGGTTGAAGAAAATGTTCAAACCTATCGCCGGATGAAGAAATTATTCCATGCCCTTAGCGCGAGGATGCGCGGCGTACCTGCGGAAGACCCGTTCCTGTTGCGCTACCGATTGATTAATTGGCTTCGGAAAAAGACGTAACGCATCACGCATCACGATAATCTGAGAAGCACGCTTACACGCTTAACCCTTAGCAAAAATAAACTCCCCGCCGATGAAACTCTTCAATCATAAATCATCAATCCAAAGCCTGTTCATTGGCATTTGTTAATTTTTCTTGTTTTTGCGGAACTAAACGGATAAAAAGCGGTTTGTTTAACGTGTTGTGATTTTTTGTAATCTAAAATAAAATTACTTTACAAAAATCTTAAAATTTATTTTGGATTAATTAAATAAAACAGTTAAATTTTGCCTCTTAAATTGTATTTAAAGAAATGGGTTATGGGAAACAACGGAATTTCGGAAAAATGCTCTTTTTTTCTTTTTTACCGGCTGAGAAAAATGATTATATTTGCCAAAAATAATTTATTCAATAAAAACGTTTCAAATTGTATTTAAACAGGGGTTTCCTTTTATGGAGAAGAAAGAATCTAAAACATTAGAACGCGTTACCATCCGCTTTGCGGGTGATTCCGGAGACGGAATGCAGTTAACGGGAATGCGTTTCACCAATACCACCGCTCTGGAAGGGCACGAACTTGTGACTTTACCCGATTATCCGGCTGAAATTCGGGCGCCTGCCGGCACCCTGTTCGGAGTCTCCGGCTTTCAGATACAAATAAGCAGCTCCGAAATTCATACTCCGGGCGATCAGCCCGATGTTCTCGTGGCAATGAATCCCGCCGCTCTTAAGGTGAATTTGAAGTTGGTGAGCGATAACGGAATACTCATCATCAATTCCGATGCCTTCCAGGGAAGGAATCTCGCATTAGCCGGCTATGAGACAAATCCGCTTGAGGACGATTCTCTGAAACGGTATCAGGTTTTTGCCGTGCCGATCACTACGCTGACCCGAAGAGCCCTTGAGGGTGTTAAACTTTCGGTTAAAGAAAAAGACCGCAGCAAAAATCTATTTGCTTTGGGAATGACCTTTTGGTTGTTTACGCATCCTCTCGAGCCGACCATCGAGTGGATTAAAGAAAAATTCAAAAACAGACCCGAACTGGTTGAAGCGAATATCAAAGCATTGAACGCGGGTTATAATTACGCTTTATCCACCGAACTTTTCAGCACCACCTATCGTGTGGAAAAAGCCAAGAAAACGCCCGGTAAATATCGCAATGTCACTGGCAACGAAGCTCTTTCTATCGGGTTTATCACCGCGGCTAAAAAGGCGCATAAAGAATTATTTTTGGGAAGTTACCCGATAACTCCGGCTAGCGAAATTTTGCATGAACTTTCCAAATACCGTAATTATGATGTAAAAACATTTCAGGCTGAAGACGAAATCGCCGGCATCGGCGCGGCTATCGGCGCTTCGTACGCCGGAGCTCTGGGAATCACAACCACCAGCGGTCCGGGCGTGGCTTTGAAATCGGAATTTTTGGGATTTGCGGTCATGGCGGAATTACCGTTGGTGGTAACCAATGTGCAGCGTGGCGGTCCAAGCACGGGCTTACCGACAAAAACAGAACAGGCGGATCTGCTGCAGGCGCTTTACGGACGAAATGGCGAAGCTCCCATGCCGATTATCGCCGCAAAAAGTCCGGCGGATTGCTTTTCAGCCGCCTTGGAAGCCTCAAAGATCGCCCTGATGTTTTCCACACCGGTATTTTTACTGACCGACGGATACATCGCCAACGGCTCGGAACCCTGGCTTATTCCGGATGTGGATTCAATTCCCGAAATCGAAGTCCATTACGCTACCAATCCCGATACTTTTATGCCTT